>NZ_QVFL01000029.1:0-24352 GCF_003434225.1 Absiella sp. AM29-15 | reverse complement strand
CCTTTGATTTCCATTCAATAGCTATATTCCTGATTTTTGTTTTTGTCAATACCTTTAACTTATTGGCATTGAGTTTAGTCTACAGATTTTTTAAATAGTCAATTACATCATCTAAGCTTGAAAATATCGCTGTAGTTTTCACTTGATAAATATGTTCCGGATACTTCATATCAGGAATACAAATGACATCCAAACCACCACGATATGCCGCTTCAATACCAGCTTCACTATCTTCCAATACGATAGCATCTTTTATGGATACACCAGCTTTTTCACATGCCTTTAAAAAGATTTCAGGATCAGGCTTGCCATGTGTGACCTCATCTCCACAGATACTATCATCTATATAAGGAAGAATATCTGCGTTTTTTAGAATTTCATCTACACGCTGACGGGAACTGCTGGTTGCCACAATCGTTTTGATTTGATGTTGTTTCAACCAAAGAAGCAGCACATCAAGACCTTTCTTTTTAGGTACCTGCTGCTTTAATCGTTCATCTATCCAGATATGCACATCATCCCAAACTTCCTGCATAGGAAAATCGTTTCCATAATGATCAAGAAATACCTGGCATATTCCTTGTTTATTCTTGCCAAGACATTGTTTGTATAAGTCTTCTGTAAAGTCGTGGTATCCTAATAAATCAAGTTTTCTTTTATATTCTTCATATGTTACACGTTCACTATCAATCATCAATCCATCCATATCGAAAATTACTGCTTTCTTCATTTCATCACCTTTTTCTTATGTAAATATTATAGCGAAATATGTAGTAATATGCTATGCTTTCAATTGTGAAAATAGTTTAAAATAAAATAGAAAAATTGTAACGAAACAATGTAATTCATCATGTATTATATGAAGGAGGTAGTCATGGAAGAACATAAGAAAAAAGAATATGAAGATATCTATAAAAATTATGCCGGCATCGTTTATGGCTATCTTCTGAAAAAATGTTATCAAGAAGATTTAGCAGAAGAGCTAACACAGGAAACATTCTTAATTGCGCTAAAGAAATTAGATACTTATGATCATACTTGTAAAGTCAGTACATGGTTATGTGGAATTGCTAATAACCTTTTAAAAGTAGAGTTTAGAAAAAAGAAAACTGTGGAGTTAGATGAAAATCATAAAGTAGAAAACCATATGAACTGGGATAGTGTAGAAGTTTTAAAACTTGTACATGGATTAACAGATCCTTATCGTGAAGTGATTTACTTGCGATTGGCAGCTAATTTATCTTTTGCACAGATTGGTGAAATATTGGGGAAAAGTGAAAATTGGGCAAGGGTTACTTTCTATCGTGGAAAAACAAAGATCAAGGAGGGTATGCAAGATGAAGATACCATGTAGTATTGTGAGAGAACTGTTACCAAACTATATTGATGATTGCATGGAAGATGATGCAAAAATGCTTGTGGAAGAACATTTAAAAGAATGTGATGCCTGCAGGGCTTTATATGAAAATATGAAAAAGCCTTTACAGGACGAACATAAAGATAAAGAATTAGATTATTTAAAGAAAGTGAAAAAACAGAATTCTTTGAAAATCATTATCGCAATATTGATTACAATTTGTATATTTATGACAGGAATATTAACAAAAATCTGGTTAATTGGAAGCTATACGAATGAAGTAGAAGATACAATCATGAAAGTTACAAATACAGAAGTGGAAATTGGGCTTACGGGTACAAATCGTAATTTCGCAATTATTGGTTATACGTTAGATGATCGATGGAAATTTTATCAAGAGATATTATATCAGGAGGTAATGCCATCAATCTTTCATTCTTATGGTGTATCCAATATTAAGATCCCTTTAAAAGATATTGAACATTATTTAAAGGTTGGAGATCAAGTAATCACAAAAGATGGCAAGATCTATAATGCAATGTCAGCACTTCTCATAGAAAAAAGAATCCCATATGTGGGAGATGTGTCCGGTGTCTACGAATTATTAAAATTGGCAGATATAAAAGTAGAAACACTTAGTTTAAAAACAGATCAAGAGCCTTATGCAATCAATTTAATATATCAAAAACCATTATCCAGATTAGAGAAGGAGAAAATTGAAAATAACGCAAAAGGCGTACTTGCCAGTATAGATAGTTGTAATATTATAAATTTATATGTTGGTGATGAATTAATTTCACATATCGTATATAAAGAAAAAATTAAAGATATAGATCAAATGCAAAAGCTGTTGCTGGAATAATTAATATAAGAAATGTATAGACTTTCATAAAATGATAAGGTTTACATTGATGTTGGTGGGGTATCATAGTATAATAAAAGTAACAAAACAAGGAGGTCATTTTTATGAAAAAGAAGACCATTATTACCATCAGTAGACAATTTGGAAGTGGCGGTAGAGAAATTGGGAAGAAGTTGGCAGAACAGCTGAACATACCATTTTACGACAAAGAATTAATTGAAATTGCCGCAAAAGAGAGTGGAATGGATAAGGAATTGTTTGAAGAAGAAGGTACACGTACAAGTCGTGGATTCCATCTATTAGGAGCATTAGGGTATTCCTTAGGAGGACCTTTATCCACAATGACAGAGCTTTCTTTAAATGATCGTTTATTCATCGTTCAATCTGAAGTAGTAAAGCAAGTTGCTGATCAGGGACCATGTGTCATCGTCGGACGTTGTGCTGATTATGTGCTAAATGATCGAGATGATGTATTACATGTATTTATTCATGCAGATATGGAGGATCGTAAAGAACGTGCCATTCATTCTTATGAAGTTGATGAACGCGATATTGAATCTTCAGTAAGAAAAATTGATAAGCGAAGAAGTAATTATTATGAATACTATACTGATCGCAAATGGGGAGCAGCAGATAATTATGACATCAGCATTAATACGTCTACTTTTGGGATTGATCGTAGTGTCGCAATCATTAAAGATGTCATTGAAAATAAAGAATTATAGTTGAGAAAAAGCAGGATGAATAACTCCTGCTTTTTTGTATATATAGAAAAATAAAAAATCTTTTTTGATGTCATTGTAATTAGCTTCTGTATAAATGATAATCCATCATTGGAGCCTCCTTTCGCATAATATGCTGTGTATCTGTTGATAACTATAACACAAAATTTTAAGTAATAGATAAAATTTCATGAAAATTATAAATCAAGGAATGAAAGGGGTTAACTTATACGAAAGCAAGGCTTTTTATCTGAATTTTAACTTTTTCTTGCATGTTTCCTTATTTTGTAGTATGTAGAAAATCTACCATAATTTCACAAGATTATCAGACATTAAACACCATTGAGCTATGATATACTGTAACTATACACAAGGAGGTCTTCTATATGCATTGGAAATTGACACATACAGATGACGGGTTAATTATTGATAATGAAGGTGGGAAATCGTTGGGATATGATCCTAATGCAGGTATTCAAATCATTGAACAAGATGGTTTTGCTTTTAAGGATTTAGATGGTAGTGGCTATATAGAGCCATTTGAAGATTGGCGATTGCCAATTAGTTTTCGTGTGAGGGATTTTTCCACAAGATTTGGATTATGGCAGGAAAATCGAAAGTTGTATTATAGTAAAGGTACCATGGATTTATCAGATGATATATTGGCCATTATGGAAATGTTTCGTAAAGAAGATATGCAAAAATATATTGATCCTCAATGGGATGATATAGAATATTTAAATGAAAATGATATTATCATGGTATTATTATTGATGTTTGATGCATCCGATGACCATAGTAAAGATGGATACTTAGCTTCAATTATCGTACAAAGTATGCACCTAGGTGTTTTTGAAAATATCGTATATTCTATATGGAAGGCGATACGCAGGTTTGTGAATAAAGAGTCCCAGCAAAATATGGAAAAATTAGAGAAGGCAGCATAAAAAAGGATATTGTATCATAAAATGAAGGAAACACCCAAATTGGGTGTTTTTTCCTATCCGATAAGTACGTAAAAAGAGATGCATCCTGTTTGATGTTCTGATACAATATTTTTATGAAATGAGGTATCAGATGGAATGGAATGAAAAATTACAAATAATCATTGATTATGTAGAAAATCATCTTCAAAGAACAGAAGAGCCAGTTAATGAAGATGAAATTGCGAAGATTGCGGGATGCTCTTTTGGTTTCTTTCAGAAAGTTTTTTCTTATATGAATGGCATTAGTTTTGCGGAATATGTACGTTATAGAAAAATGACGTTGGCTGGCTATGATTTGAAAAGCACAAAGATAAAAGTTGTGGAAATCAGCTATAAATATGGTTATGATTCACCAACTTCATTCACTAAAGCCTTTCAAAACTTTCATGGTATTTCACCAAAAGATGCTAGGAAAGAAAATGCAAAATTAAATGTATACCCCAAAATGCAGATAAATACCGCACCAACATATGCTTGGTGTCTAGAAAAGCAAAAGGCTTTTCGATTAATTGGAAAAACGATAAAAATATCAAAAATAAATCAGGCGCATTATCAAAGTGTTCCTGCTTTCTGGAATAAATGTCAAAAAGATGGTACCTTTTCTAAACTGGTTGCATTAGATGAAGGAATATCTAAAGGGATGTTTGGATTGTTTAGTTCGTATGAGGAGGATACTTCTGAAATAGAATATTCCATTATGGTAATTTCTAATAAAGAATTACCAACAGGATTTACAGAAATAACCATACCATTGACAACTTGGGCGAAATTTGATTGTATCGGTCCTGTGCCACAGGCGATTCAATCAGGATGGAAATTTTTAAATGAAGAATGGCTGATGAAATATCCATTTCGCCATGCTGCATGTCCAGAATTAGAATGGTTTAGTGATGGAAATGCGTTTTCAAAGGAGTATTTGAGTCAGATATGGATTCCAATCATAGAGGAGGAAGAAACAAATGGTACATGTAGTATACTGTGATAAAACAGGTAAAAAAGGGGAACGTGAATTAGATAAGATTTTAAACGGACAAAAGACAATGATCATTCGTGGAGCTGCGGGAAGAAAAATCCCACATAGTCGAGTATTTAAAGATGAAATATTGTATTTTATGGAAAAAGGCAGCGCAAAAATAAGTGCAAAGGCAAGAGTCACATATGTGGAAAACTTTGTGAAATTATCAGATGATGAGATTATAAGCACATTAGACAAAAATCAGAAACAGTTGTGCTTAACCGAAAAACAAAAAATCCACTGGCATAAAAAATGTCTTTGTCTGGTAGCTTTTGATGATGTTGAAAAAATTGAACCACTTGATTTTGATCATCAGGGAAATATGGATGATTGGCTGATTATAGATAAAATAGAAGATGTGGTTGTTGGAAGCAGTATTCCTTATAATTATGAAAAATTAAAATTGAAGTGAGTTTGACTATAAAAATATAAAAAGTGAAATGATTCGTTTAAAAACAAAGAATCTTGTAGAAAAACAGAACGCAAGATTCTTTGTCTGATTCTTTTTTTAATAGTGCTGATAACTTACTATCACTTAATGATATTCCCTTTATAAATGTTATTTTGATGATTTGATATAAATAGCATTATTTTTACTTGTTTAGTTTGTATATACAAAATGGAATAGCAATTATAATTAGAACAATATAATCATACATGGTGATTCAGTAAAGCTAGGATTTACAAAAAAAATCAAAGCTGCAATCAGTAACATGATGGATATAATGAATAGCAGTAACCACCATATTTTGATTGCTTATTAGCATCAAGGTTATTTCTACTTTCAACTCCTGCAATTAAGTTTATACATTTCAACTTATAGACCAAAATAGCTAAAATTATCAAAGTTTCTTGCTAAACTTATGATATGATAATACTGTAAGCTATTGGTAAAACTATTTTTTTACCAATTTTACAGAAGGAAATATGAGAGAAAATGAAAAAATATGATAAAATACATTAGAGTCATAAAGTTTCTGAATATATAAAAAAACCTGTAAAATAAAGCTTTCAAGAGAAAAATATAGGACTTATAAGGAGATAAAAAAATGATAAAAATACTATTCATTTGCCATGGGAATATTTGTAGATCACCAATGGCACAGTTTGTTTTTGAAGATATGGTGGAAAAAGCAGGAATGAGAGATCAATTTATGATTGATTCCTGTGCAACAAGTCGTGAAGAAATTGGAAATGGCGTGCACTATGGTACCAAAGACAAACTTCGTAAAGAAGGAGTCAGAATGCATGATCATCGTGCAAGACAGTTAACGAAGAAAGATTATGAGGAATATGATTATTTAATTGGTATGGAAGAAACGAATATTCGTAATATGAAACGTTTATTGGGCGGTGATCCAGAGCATAAGATGATGCGCTTATTAGATTTTTCAGATCATCCAAGAGATATTGCAGATCCATGGTATACTGATAATTTTGATATTACATATACCGATATTGTGGAAGGCTGTGAAGCATTTTTAAAAACATTAAAAAAGTAGGCAAATTTCGCCTACTTTATTTGTATAAAGGTACGTAAATGAAAAGCATATATATACGTTTCACATGTTTTATCAGGATATAAAATACGCATTGCATCCTGATAACTGGATAGTTGAGAACGATATAATTTGATGAATTCTTCAGGAGTATCCAAACGATCTGTTTTAAAGTCGATAATGGTCATGGAAGTATCATCCATTGCCACAAAGTCCATAAATCCATGTAGAATTTCATCTTTTATTTTTACCATAAAGGGAAGTTCATGGTAACATGTTTTACTGAAAAGTGATTGATAAAATGGATGATTTCCTAATTGAAGTAAGGAAGTAATATCATATTCTTTTAATGATATCTGTAAATCTTTTGCACAGGTGGTGATGATTTCCTTATCCCATGATGTGTTCGGCAAATGTTCAATCATATGATGCATACGTGTACCATAGCTCATACCAGCACCGCTTTTTGGTTGGAAAGCTGGTAGTTCTTCAGTAGAAGTGATGCTGGTAGCACTCGAAAACTTCATTGGTTGATGCGTTTTATGATAATGTGGGATTTCCTGATAAATGGGAACTTCTTTTTCAACCGGGATATTTTCCCACATTTGGTGAACTTCTTTGATTGTGAATAATGCACTTGGATGAGTCAGAAAGCTTTGTAGAATCCAGCTGGTATAGCCGCCACGATCATATACACCAGACATGGTTAATGGTTTTTTATAATCTTCAAGAGCCTGAATACAATCTACAATATGCATTTGTTGCTGAGCACGGGTTGTCGCAACATACAGGATACGCATTTCTTCTTCTAATTCCTCTTTATCTTTTTTATGCTCCATTGCAATACGTGGAATGGTAGTTCTGACATAACGCTGAGGAAGATCCATAGCTTTCATTGCGATGCCAAGGTCAGCATCTGCGATACAATATTCTTTGAATTCTATTGGTGTCATACGATCAGTCGACCATAAAAATACAACTGGAAACTGTAGCCCTTTTGATTGATGAATACTCATAACTCGGACCACATCTGCATCTGAACCAATAGGAATGGCTTCTGCAGTTTGCGCATCTTTAATCTGTGCAATTCTGGATAAGAAAGAAGGAATACCACAAGCATTATCCTCCTCAAAAGCGATGGCTTTTTCATACAATAAATCCAGATTGGTCTTTTCCTGAATGGTTGTGTGTAATACATAATAATCATTGATATCATATAATGCATTTAACATCTCACTCAGGCGTAAAACATTGCGTTTTTTACGAAGTTCTTCAAAACGCTCAAAGCCAGGAAATGGATGCTCGTGATAATAAGAATAATAGGAAGCATATTTCTCTTTCATCAGTTTTATTTGTGCAAGTTCTTCATTAGTACGCATGAATAAAGGGGAAAGCATAGTTGCTACAAATGGAATATCCTCATGTGGTGCATACAGACTTTGCAGCGCAGACAACATGATTTGTACCGCGTTTGATTGATAAAAACCATATTTAATATCAATAAAATAGGGAATGTTCAATTCGTCAAATACACTTTTCATATCATCTTTTCTAGCATTGCCACGTACCAAAACGACGAAATCTTTCCATTTACGATGCTCTTTTTCTTTGATCTCCAGGATCTGATTAGCGATATAACTTGCCTTAAAATCATTTTTAGACAGGATAAGATCATTTGCTTCTTTTATTTCATTGTGGAAAATGGTGTGAAAACAGATAGGTACATTATCTTCTTTTTGTGCAGGGACACCTGTTGCGACATCATCCTGCGCACTATAACTACAATCAAAACCATCCATATTCATTAACAGTTTGAATAATTCATTATTAAATTCTACAATCATTTCTTTAGAACGATAATTATTTGATAAATAAATTACTTCATCATGAATTCCTTTATGATCAATTAGTCCTTTCATCAGCTGAGGTTTGGCATGGCGAAAGCCATAAATGGACTGCTTGATATCACCAACACGGAAAACATTGTTTTCTGTACAGATACGCATAACCAAAGCATTTTGTACATCATTACTATCCTGAAATTCATCCACCATGATTTGTTTGAATTGTTGACGATAAATATCAGCTACAGCATGGTCATTTACATCAAGAATTGCCAAGGCAAAATGCTCCATGTCATCAAAATCGATCTGTTTGTTTTTCTCCTTGATGGCCTCATAATTTTTACGATAAGTTTTCGTGATTTCCACGAGTTTTTCAATCACAGGGCATAATTTATTTAAATCAGAGATAAATTCTTCTTCTCGAAATAATAAAGACAGCAGTTTATCTTCCATATCATTAATTTGTTTACGTACGCGTGCATATTCTTTATCTTCTTTTTCAGGAGAAGTTGGCACAATACCATGACAAATTGCGATAAACGCACTGCGAAAACCTTCATAATCCTGGTTTTGTATAGGTTCTTTTATAGAAGAAAGTGCACGAAGCTTCGTTTCTAATACCGCAATCTTCTTTACCTCATTAGGATATTTTAAACGATAGATTTCATCCATATGATGAAGAGCCTCTTCATAACGCTGTTCCTCAACATACAGATATTCAAAGAAATTGTGATAAATATTTACTGGCAGGTCTTCTATATGTTTGATACCAGAATAAGCATCATGTAAATGATCCAGCCATTCATCAGGATCAGGTTTACTGCTGGCAAGTGTAGCAAGCTGCATAATCATAGATGATAGACTTTCCATATCCTCAGGTCGTGAAGAAAACATCTGACACAGAGTTAAAAAGATTTCATCATGTTTCTGATACTGAATTTGTAATGCTTCATCTAAAGCCTGCTGCTGATAAAGTGTCATTGCGCCATTATCCATAATACTACATACACGTTCGTGATCTAAGCCAATCATATAATAATATTTTTGAATAATAGAAAGACAAAAGGAATGAATGGTAGAGATATAGGCATTACTTAAAGAAGAAAGCTGGCGTGATAAAAACTTCTTTTCTGCTTCATCTTTACTGTTTTGCCAAGCTGTTTGTAGTTCTTTCGCAAGACGTTTTTTCATTTCATTTGCGGCTGCTTCTGTAAAAGTCATCGCAAGAATTTCATCAATCGCAATATGGTCCTTTAATACCAGATCCATTAATCGGGCAACCAGTACTGTGGTTTTTCCACTTCCGGCAGAAGCGGAAACCAGGATGTTTTTCTCTTTCGTGGTGATAGCCGCAAGCTGCTGTTTATTCCATGTCGGCATCATCAACACCTCCTTCCCAATAAAGTGAATCATCAATATCCACAAGTGGCTTTCGCTCACTGGCGAATCCTTTGAATCGACAAATTTCATAATAAGCACAATAAGTACATGCATCCGCATCTGGAGAACATGCAATATCACCTGAAAGCATACGATTGCCAATCGTGCGGTAAAGGGAAATGAACCATTCATAAACTGTTTCATAACGATAATATTTTCTAGCTTTTACGATGCCATCTTTATTCATGGATACCCCAATGATATGGCTGCCATTATCATCCAGCATATCAATATCCTTGCGCATAGTCCATCCACTGATGCGATGTGCTTTTAATATGTTTTCTTCATACTCATCTTTTTCTGTTTCCACAAATCCAACAGGACGACGTTTCATTTTTCCAGCAATATAAGGAATGTTTTGGTTTTTTAATGAGATATAGTAAGCCCCAAGAATATCTTTATGAAGCTGTTTTTTCGCTACAATTGAGTAAGTTAGAAGCTGTAGTTGTAGTGCTGCAAAAACTTTATCTTCGCTTAAAGATTTGGCGCTGCTTTTATAATCTAAAATACAATGGAAGTTTCCACTGGCATCAATGCGATCGATAAACCCTTTTAAAGCAAAACTGATATCCTCTGTGATAGGAAATTCTTCATGGAATTCATATTCCTGAAGATATGGTCCCATTGCGGAATGTGTTTCAAAATCATCCAGACGCTTTAAAGTTTGCGCAAAACTTACCAAAAAACGATGTTTGATAACCTCCATCAAGTCAGCATTATTTGGAAATACTGCAGCAATGGCCTCTACTTCCTGATTAACAATTTCTTCGATTCTTTCCATAGCTGCTTTGGTATATTGTTTACCAAGTTCATCTACCAGCGTTTCCAACACATAATGGGCCATTGTACCCATATAAGAATTATCAAAACCATGTTGCATTGGTTCTCTTAAAGATAGACCATAACGTAAAAAGTACGAATATGGACAGTGAATATAACGCTCAATTGCGGAGATAGAACCTTTGATATGATGCCCTTTTACGAATAATGCTTTGGCGGTTTCTGGCTGAATGATGTATGTTTGAGTGATTTTTTCATAATTTTCCATGATAGGAAATGCTGTTGGATCACATTTCATCTCTTCCTCAATTTCAAGTGCTGCCTCATTGCCTTTTCCTTCATAAGTACCTAATGGGAAAGATACAATGAGATGTGAATTGGTATGCAGTTGCTTTTCACACTGCGCAATGTAGTATTGATAGCGGGTTTCCATATCTGGAAGTGTTGTATCACGAAGATAGATTTCATCAAAGATTCCACTTTCTGATGGAAATGCAGGATAATTTTTTTGCGTAGCACCAACAAGGAAATGATGTGTACGATTTGGGATAATCTGTTTTAAATCACCCACGATCACACCATGAATTTCACGAACACTTTTAGATATGGATATCTGTTCAATAAAAGGTAATAAAAAAGCAAGATCATCTTTGGTATTCAGATAATTCCAACTAGAAGAAACAACATCCTGTATATTAGATAAAACAGAAATATCCTCCTTGCTGGCTGCTTTCATACCATTGTGCAAAATATCAAGTAAATGAGTCACAAGTTGATGTAAATCATCTTCAATGAATAATGATAATGTTTCGCAAAGCTCCTGCCTGCCAGATTCTGCGATTTCTTCCAGTTCCTTTAATTTTGTGATTTCAACTTCATCTAAAATATGTCCGTTTGCCTGAACATTCATAAGGTGATGAAATGGCTGAAATATATCACAGTTGAAGATTTCTATATATTCTCGCAATTCATCTAAATGTTCTGATTGGAACACACCAGCATCCATGCATGCAAATAGATCCTCCTGAT
The DNA here is from genome assembly GCF_003434225.1 of Absiella sp. AM29-15. Taxonomy (NCBI): domain Bacteria; kingdom Bacillati; phylum Bacillota; class Erysipelotrichia; order Erysipelotrichales; family Erysipelotrichaceae; genus Amedibacterium; species Absiella sp. AM29-15. The sequence goes on along the minus strand of NZ_QVFL01000029.1, from coordinate 12,818 downwards.
CAAATGATAAGGCATATGCTATTAGATTTACAAATCTTTGTGTAACAATACTGGCTTTGTTTTTTTGTAAGAGGGTATAAGGTATTTCATATCGTTTAAAAATCTGTTCAATTAATGGCTTATAGGTAGAAGATGCAAGGGTAATGATAATATCATCCGCATCTAAATCATGTTGAATAATATATTGAGCAATAGCTTCTACTTCTTGACGAGGATTGATTGCATGATAAAATTCCTTTTGTTGCTGGGGCTTTGGTAATGGGATGGTGTGCGCCCCTTTAGATGTTAATATATTTAATATTTTTTCATCTTTTAAGGAATAAAAGGCATCATAAATATAAACATTGGAACAATCTGAAATTCTTAAAACGGCTTCATTCCATATATCCTGTGCGGTTTGGATTGGAAATATATTATTCAAAATCGTCTTTATTTCCTGTTGTGCCTGCGTTTTATCTGGAAGTTCATCAACGGATATGTGATAAAATTTCATGCTTTCAATAAAATCGTAACATTCCATTAAGAAGGACGGCGTTAAAGCAATTGCTTGATATGTTTGTAATTGTGAAATTATTTTTTCAATGTTTTGTTTATATAAAAAGCTAATTTCCACATGATCTCTAGCCTGTTTTTGTGTAAAAGAAGCTAAAAAAGTTTGTGGTGATAAAAGCTGTAATCCCATACAGCCAGATGTTTGTTTCATGATATCTGCGCGCAAAATGGGATGCAGATAAGCTGGTGCTAAAATAATTGAAAAAGGGGGCAAGTTTTCTATCATAAAAATCTCCTTTCAATGGTATCATTATAACATAACAAGGTAATTAATCTTACAGGAAATACTATAAAAGTACAAGCATTGATTTCATTTGTAAGAGGATGCATAAAAATGATAAAAAATATATTTCTTACGGAAAATAATGTAAATTAACTTTTATAGATTATTCATTAAGGGGCAAAGTGTAGTAGAATAAAGTTGCGTGAAAAAAGGGGTTGGGAATTATGGATAATACAGTTGCAATTATTGAAGATGATCCACATTTTTCAAAAACATTAAAGGAATATATGCAGGATAGATATCCAGAATGGGGAATCTTTTGTTTTGATTCTGAACCAGAACAACTTATTTATGATGCTTACTTTCTGGATATTGAGCTTCAAAATGAAAATAAAGGATTTGCATTAGCGGAAAAGATTTATATGAATGACAAAGCAATCCCTGTGATTTTTGTTAGTTCACATGAGGAATTGATTTGTGAAGGTTATAAATTTCATGCGATGCGTTTCATACGCAAGAACAGAGTTGCGGAAGAAATTGATGAAGCAATTGAAGCATTAGCTGATTTATTTATCAAACAAAGTGATGAAGTAATTGTGTATGATATGTTGAAAGTTAAAAAACGTATTAACTATAAGGATATTCAATGTTACTATTCTGAAGGTAATTATGTTTGTGTTTTAGATAAAAACAATAAAGTATTCCGCCGTCGCTCGACATTTAGGCAATTTCATAAAGATCATGAAAAGTTTAAATTCGTTTTAACAAGCAATGGCTGTATGGTGAATCCGTATTATATTGATCATATTAATAGAAGGGATTTTTGTTTATATTTGAAAGGCGGGCAGAAATTAGACGTTAGTCAACGCAATATGCTGAATTTATTACGACGATACGCTGCAATTTAAGGAGAATGATCATATGATGATTTTGTACATCTGCATGTCCCTGCTTGAAAATTTTATTATTTTAAGTTTTCCAGGACTATTTTTTAAAGAGAAAAGTAAGTTAATTAAAGTGCTGTATTGTATGGGAATGAGTGCGGCATCATATTGTTTAGATACATTAAATTTCCCTTATCTTACTTTGTTCGCAATCATCATGTTGATATTCTATTGTTGGATGAATTTTAATGAAAAGATATATACAACATTTTTCTATGTATTATTTATATTTACGGTCTTGTATTTGATTAATATTATTACATTATTGATTGAAAATTGTTTTATTGATGATGTAGGAAAACAAATTTTTCAAGATCGTCTTGTATATCCAGTTTGTGTGATTGGAGGCAAAATTGTATTCGTAACTGTTTTCTTATACTTTAAAAAGCACAAAGTATTCTTGTTGGAATTATTAAAATTAAAGCGACAGTTATTAGCTTTTATGGTTGCTGAAGTTATTTTGTTTTTTCTGGTAATCGTGATTTCATCTTTATTCATTCAAGAGAAAATTAATCCGGTTATGGTATTACTGTTGATTTTAATGTTAAGTTTAATTTATCTGATTTTCTTTAATCAGTATGCCATGTTACTTCAGACTGGTGAGGAACTTTCTGAGGAACAAATGAGAAATCGAATGTTGGAAGCGGATAAGATGTATTATAAGGACCTGCAAAGTATCTATGAGAAAAATCGATCCATCAATCATGATATGAAAAATCACTTAAATCTTTTACATAATATGATTGAAAATGATAAAAATAATGATGCTTTGGCTTATATTGAGCAGGTTTATCATGTGGTAAAGGATACAGAAATCATTCATACAAAACGTGCTACTTTAAACTATATCTTAAACACGAAGATGGCTGAAATGAAAGAGGCCGATGTAAAGATTATTATGGAAATAAATGATACGCTGGCAATTTTAGATGATATGGATTTATGTATTTTGCTTGGAAATTTGTTGGATAATAGTTTAGAGGCGGTTTGTAAATGTGAGCGTAAATTAATTCGTTTAAGTATTGGACATAAGGATGATTTTATTTATATTGATTTATCAAATTCTTATGATAAAGATGAAGTGATTATAAAGGATGATCGTTTAATTAGTAATAAAAAGGATCATCATATGCACGGTTTTGGTTTCCGTAATATTGAACAGATTGTTGAGAAATATCAAGGGAAAATTGAATTTTCAGCAGAAGAGTTATTTCAGATATTTATCATGTTCGATGATAATTATCATAGGAAAACAAGATTTTAAGATTTGCGAATATTAAGCTCCCATGTTTTCTCTAGGAGATTCGCGCTAAATTGTGTGTCTTAATCAGTGATATGTAACAGATTGAAAGAAAGAGAGATTTCATTTGATGGAAATTTGTTACAAGTTAGCAAGTAAATAATATTTTTGCGGTCAAGTTTCTCATGAACTTGTGGATTTCAATTGATTTAAACGGGCATTTATTGCTTTACTTACGGGTCAAGTTTCTCATGAACTTGTGGATTTCAATAATTACATAATCATCATTAAACATTACGTAAGTAGTCAAGTTTCTCATGAACTTGTGGATTTCAATATATGCTTTGAATGATGATTTAGCAGTAATATAGTCAAGTTTCTCATGAACTTGTGGATTTCAATTCCTGTTTCATTTTTATACGATTTTGCCCACTCCTGTCAAGTTTCTCATGAACTTGTGGATTTCAATTTGAACGCTATAAAAATGGAGATCGAGGAGATGAGTCAAGTTTCTCATGAACTTGTGGATTTCAATCAGTACTTGCTAGATCCATCAGCTTTGCATAAAGTCAAGTTTCTCATGAACTTGTGGATTTCAATAATTTAATCTGTATGATAATGCGGTTAAAAACGGTGTCAAGTTTCTCATGAACTTGTGGATTTCAATGTAATCTCAGTTGAAAACGCAAACCCTAATGGAGAGTCAAGTTTCTCATGAACTTGTGGATTTCAATTAGCTACAACAAGTATGACCTCAGTAAATTTTCGTCAAGTTTCTCATGAACTTGTGGATTTCAATTCCTACGGTGTCTCTTACCCAAGCCGCCGCCTTTACGGTCAAGTTTCTCATGAACTTGTGGATTTCAATACACAGGATGAATGCGGTTTGATAGACACAGCACTAAGTCAAGTTTCTCATGAACTTGTGGATTTCAATATAGATTACATGAGGTGTCAACGGGGGCAGTAAAAGTCAAGTTTCTCATGAACTTGTGGATTTCAATTATTAAAAATTATAAATCGGAACTTAATGTTTAGTCAAGTTTCTCATGAACTTGTGGATTTCAATTGTTGATCAAAAAAATATATCTGTAAATTGATATGTCAAGTTTCTCATGAACTTGTGGATTTCAATAGGTGTAGCATACATGCTATTCACCTGCTTTCTTCGGTCAAGTTTCTCATGAACTTGTGGATTTCAATAATCACAGATGAAGCAAAAGTATCATTTGAGGATGATGTCAAGTTTCTCATGAACTTGTGGATTTCAATAAAATTTGTAAATATTGATGTTTGACCATTTGCCGGTCAAGTTTCTCATGAACTTGTGGTTTTCAATTTATGTTCATCATTTTTAGTCATTGACTGTGCTGTTAAGTTTCTTAGGAACTTATAGTTTTATTTATTTTTTGTAGATAGCTTTGTGTATATAATAATTAAAATAAAGTTTAGTTTTTTTAGTGGCTGGACTTTATTTTTATATATTGTATAAACTTCCAGATTTTAAATATGTAATTCATCGCATTTCAATAAAAATTATGATATACTTCAATAGCAGAATTGGAGTTGATTACAATGAAGGACTATTTAGTAAAAGCGCTAGCATGCGAAGAGCGTGTACGTATTTATATGTGTGCCAGTACAAATCTGGTAGAAGATGCAAGAAGGCGTTTTGATATGTGGCCTACAAGTGCTGCTGCATTGGGTAGAACATTATCTGTAGCAAGTTTAATGGGTAGCATGTTAAAAAGTGAACAAGAGCAAATAACTATCAATATTAATGGACATGGACCAATTGGAACTATAATGGTTGATGCTTATAGTGATGGACATGTAAGAGGATTTGTCAGTGATCCTCATATCATGCTGCAATATAATAATGGTCATTTGGCTGTGGGTACTGCTGTTGGTACTGATGGATATTTAGAAGTCACAAAGGATTTCCATATGAAAGAAAATTGGAAAGGCACTGTAGCATTACAAAGTGGTGAAATTGGAGAAGATTTTGCATATTACTTTACTGTTAGTGAACAAACGCCAAGTGCAGTATCTGTTGGAGTTTTAGTGAATCCGGATGATTCAATTAAGGCAGCGGGAGCATTAATTATTCAAATGTTACCAGATGCTACTGAAGAGGATATTGTAAAGGTTGAGGCTGTTTTAGGAAAATTAAAACCAATGTCAAATTTAATTGATGAAAGTGAAAGCTTAGAATCAGCATTAAAAGATATGTTTGATGATATAAAGATTTTAAGTACACAGGAAATCGAATTTAAATGTGATTGTGATCGTGCCAAAATGAAACGTGTTTTAACAACATTAAGTAAAGAAGAACGTATGAAAATGATAGAAGAAGATCATGGATGTGAAATTACATGTAACTTTTGTGGTGAAAAATATAAATTTGATGAAGAAGAATTAAAAGAGTTAGAAAGGTTTTTAGAACAGTATGCCAAATAATACTTGGAAAATAGGAGATATAGAAATAGCAAACCAGGTTGTAATTGCACCTATGGCGGGTATTAGCAATCCAGCGTTTCGCGTGATATGTAAAGAGTTTGGCGCAGGTCTTATTTATACAGAAATGGTTAGTGATAAGGCATTATATTATGAAAATGAAAAGACTATTGGTATGACAGATGTAGAAGAAGGCGAGCATCCTCTAACGATGCAGATTTTTGGACATGATATAGAAACAATGGTTTATGCAGCAAAGCTTTTAGATACAAAAACAGATTGTGATATTATAGATATCAATATGGGATGTCCAGTGACTAAAATTGTTAAATCTCAAGCAGGAAGCGCATTAATGAAAGATGTAGATCATGCAATAAAAATGACAAAAGCAGTAGTAGAAGCTGTTAAAAAACCAGTTACTGTTAAAATGCGTATTGGATGGGATATGGATCAAATTACATGTGTAGATTTAGCTAAAGGTTTAGAAGCAGTAGGAGTTAAAGCAATTGCAGTTCATGGCAGAACCAAAAAGCAGATGTATGAAGGACATGCAGATTGGTCTTATATTAAACAAGTAAAAGAAGCAATTACAATTCCTGTTATGGGAAATGGAGATATAAGAAGTGGAGAAGATGCAAAACGTATGCTGGATGAAACAGGATGCGATGCAGTAATGATTGGCAGAGGGGTATTAGGAGATCCTTGGTTAATTAAGGAAGTAGTGCACTATCTTGATACAGGAAAACAATTACCACCAGTGTCTATGGAAGAAAAATTTATGATGGCAAGATTACATGCAAAACGATTATGCAATCTGAAAGGTGAGTATGTAGGAATGCGTGAAATGAGAGGACATGCGGCATGGTATGTGAAAGGATTGCCTGGTTCTCATAAATTAAAAGATGCATTAACGAAAATGGAAACATTTGATGAAATGAACCAAATTTTAGACTTATATATGGCGGAGATGAATCGTAAGGCGGTGAAAGAATGAGAAAGGTTATATCTGTTTGTATGATGATTTGTTTTATGTTAACGATAAGTGCGTGTGGGACAAAAGAAACACCTAAACCTACAGAGCAAGTTTCAGAAAATTTATTAAAAGGTAAGCATCACGCAGTTATTGATGTGAAAGATTATGGGACAATAGAATTAGAATTGGATGCAGATACAGCGCCAATTACTGTTACTAATTTCGTGGAATTAGCAAAAGACGGTTTTTATGATGGCTTGACATTCCATCGTAATATTGAGGATTTTATGATTCAGGGTGGGGATCCTAATGGTAATGGTACTGGAGGATCTAAACATACAATAAAAGGTGAATTTAGCGCAAATGGTGTGGAAAACAATATAAAACATGAGCGTGGCGTTATATCAATGGCTCGTTCGCAAGATTATGATAGTGCCAGTTCACAATTCTTCATTATGTATGAAAAGGCTTCTCATTTGGATGGGCAATATGCTGCATTTGGAAAAGTCACAAAAGGGCTGGATGTATTAGATAAGCTTGAGAAAGTAAAAGCAATAGATAACAATGGATCAGTTGAAGCATCACAACAGCCTGTGATAAATAGCATTAAAATTTTAGATTAAAGAATGTTGGAAACAGCATTCTTTTTTAGATTAAGCTTGCTCATTATCAAAAATAGGGCTATAATAAAAAACAAGCAGATATGTGTCAGACACAAACTGTTTCAAAATTGAATCAAAGTCTTTGTGGCGGGGTGTAAGTCCCTACCGATGGTAAAGTCCATGACCCGCAAAATTCGCGGCTGATCTGGTGTGATTCCAGAACCGACGGTAATAGTCCGGATGAGAAAAGACATTTTCTGTGTACACCTGGAGGCGAAGTTTTTTTTCGTTTCCAGTTTTTTTTTGAAATGGAGGTGTTGTGTTTGAAAAACATGACGACAAAAAATCTTGCTCTTATAGGAATATTAGCAGCATTAGGTGCCATTTTAATGGTATTTCGATTTCCGATACCATTGTTGCCACCGTTCCTGAGCTTTGATTTTGCACTGATTCCTGAATTGATTGGAGGATTTGCCCTAGGGCCATGGAACGCACTTGCAATTATTATTGTCAGAGTATTGATTCAGCTAATTATCAATGGTACAAATAGTATGTTTACTGGAGAAATACAAAGTTTTCTATTAAGCTGTGCCTTGATACTTCCGGCAAGTGCATATTATTTAAAACACAAAACCAGAAATGGTGCTGCTATTGGGATGTTATTAGGTATAATTATTTGTACTGTAACAGCAGTAATTACAAATCTATATCTGATTATTCCATTTTATGTTTCACTTTATCAAATGGATATGAGTAGTATTTTAGCGATGTGTAAAGAAGTGAATCCAGCAGTAAATTCAATTGAAGGAATGGTGTTGTTAGGCATTATCCCGTTCAACTTGATTAAAACAGGAGTGAATGGATTAATTACGTTTCTTGTATATAAAAAAATTAGTCCTATGATTCATCGATTCGCGTATAAACGATAGGAGGAAAAGAAAATGACATTCAAAGAAGGAAAAGACTTATTATTTAAAAAATTAGGAGATTATAAGATTATGGCATTGGCATCCAGTGTAAATGATTATGTGATGGTTAGAAATGTTAGCTGCTTGATTTATGATGATAAAATTTATTTTAAGACAGATAAAAACTTTAGGAAAACCCAACAGTTATTCGAAAATCCAAGAGTTGCACTTTGCGTTGGAGGTGTACAGGTAGAAGGTATTGCAGAAAATAAAGGGCTTGTTGTTGATGAGCCTGATCACAAATTTGAAACGCTGTATAAAAAATATCTTTGGCAAAGTTATAATGCATATAGTCATGAAGATAGTGAAATTATTATCGAAGTGACCCCAAAGTTTGTAGAAATTTGGGATGAGGATGAGCATCGTAATGCATTTCAAACTTTTGTAGATTTTGAAACAGAAAGTGTAGAAGTAATACCTTATGATTAAAAAAATCCAGAGCTTAGTGTAATCGTGTTAAGCTCTGGGTTTTTTATAAGTTATCAATATATTGTTTTGGAAGTGCTTCACATAACCAAGTAGCATCATTAGCATCATAAAAAACAATTCCATCATCAAATGCTTCTTTTGCGTTAATTTTTAAAATGATTGGATAATCATCGTGACGTTTTCCAACAAGATAGGCAGTATGACGATCACTGGATAAATGCACATATTGTCTGTGCTTTGCAATAAGGCCTTGTCTTTTGATAGAATCAAGAAATCTTCTTGCTGTTCCATGATATAAGAAATCAGGTGGCTTTTTTTCGTTATATTTTACTTTAACATCAAAACTATGTCCGTAATATGCACGAATTTTATCTTTTTTTAACTCAAAACGCTTTTTTTCTGAATGTGCAATCATTTTCTTGAGATCAGAAAGAGTGACATCTTGTAACTGATTGACTGTTTGTAAAGCATTAAGCAAATCATCAATAATGCACCAACCTTCTTCATCTAATTGAAGATTAAATTCTTCAGGGTGATGTCGCAGAGCATAGGATATCGTTTTACTTAATTTTAGTTCATTAACTGACATGACATATTTCACATCCTTTATAAATATAAATTAGTATATCATGAAATTAATTGCTTGGATGTTTTTACATATAATATTTTAGTGATGTTTTCCATGATGACCATTTTCATTAGTTGATTTTTGGCAGCTTTCTGGAATATTATTTGCATCATATAATGATAAAATCTTATATAATTCTTTCATGCTTTTATTTGATAAACCTTCTAAAGAATAATTGTTATCATAAGACAGGATTTCTTCTATAACACGATATTTTCCTATAGAATTATGTGAGTTATGAGCAGCTGTATGTGTTTCTTCGTCAATATGTGAACAATGATATTGTGAAGTAGAAAGCTTAGATTGCAATTTTTCCTGAACTAAGGTATCAAGCTGTGAAGATAACTGACTGTTCTTTGTATAAATTCCAATTTCTAATATACCATCTTTAAAATAGGCACGATATAATGGATCTTGTAATAATATATCAATTGCATCATCGATTCGCTTGTCTTTTAAATTTAAAGCTGAAATAATTTTTTTTGCGTCTTGGTTATAAGGCTTGATCGAGGTAATGATTAATTCACTATTGACTTTAAATTCCATGCTGGGATTTATATCAAATGACACAATAGCTTCTATATTACTATCATCTTCTGATGAAGGTGATGAATTAAATAAATATAGTATTGGAAAAGAAATAAAAAAGCATAGAAGTAAGATTGCGAAAGCCCACTTTCCTTTTGGTGATTGAGATTTTCTTTTTGTTACTTGCAATACATGAAGCATTGTTTTTTCTTTTAAATCATTATCAGCGTGTATATGATCTAAAGATTGTAGTGGTTTATTCAAGATAATCACCTCCAAGCATATAGCGCAATTTCCTTCGCACGTTTCATCCATGTATGTATTGTGTTTTCTTTCTTATGTAATATTTGGGCGATTTCTTTTATTTTATAACCTTTATAGTAATATAAATATATGACATTGCGGTAGTTCTCCTTTAGTTTTAATACATTTGAGAGTATTTGATCATCATGCGATTTAGTTAGAAAGGGAATGTTTTCATAGATTTCTAAATTATCATGCAAAATAACTTTTTTATGGAACCAGGAAGTTAAAGAATCTTTACATGCGTTTATACTTACTCTTATAAGCCATGCTTTCTCATGCTCGTCACTTTCAAAATGTGGTCCATTTGCATACTTTAAAAAGACATCTTGAAAAATGTCCTCAACATCTGCATCTTGCTTTAAATGAATAAAGCATATACGCTTTACCATATCAGAATAAGTATTAATGGCATGAATAATTTCCTCTTCGCTTCGCATAGAACCTCATTTCTTTTTTATTTAATTGTATTATACACTATTTGTGGTGCATTTGGTGATGGGTGTTAACAGTCCATGCACAATTTTGTTCAACTTGCGAAACACAATCATGGTTATGTTTGTATTGACTTTGATGAGTTTCAACACAGTCCTGATTCATTTGATGAGTTCTTTTCATTTATCGTGAACAGTTTTGATCATTTCTGTTTGGACAATCCTGATTGTCTGAGTGTTGATCACAATCCTCATGATGGAATCTATCACCAGAATAGGAAGCTGAAGCTGCATAAATTGGCTTTAATATAACAAAAGCACCTATTGCAATCAATAACACTATAAATAATGTAACAATCTTTTTTTTCATTTTAAATATCCTCCATTCACTAATAATACGAAATAATATATAAAAAGCTTTCAAAAAAATAAAAAAATTCATAAATAAAAAATACGATAAATTTTATCGCTAAAAAAATAGAGATTTCGTTTGACAAACAACTTCATTCTATATATAATCAGATGTGCAAATATGGCGTTGATAAGAGAGTAGAATAAATGGAAGTAATAGAGAGCATTTGATGGTGGAAAAGATGCATGGAAATTTATTTCGAAACAAAGACTTGGAGCCTTCCGAAAGGACGAATCATTCACGTTACGAATAGACTTAATGAAAGTCGCTAAGACTGTTTTAGGCAACTAAACAGTGAATTAGGGTGGTACCACGATCAAGCTCTCGTCCCTATGAGGAAGAGAGCTTTTATTATGAAAAGAAAAGGAGTAAATAACATGGAAAAGTTGACAGAACAAGAAAAAATTCGTCGCCAAAAGATGCAAGACCTTATTGATATGGGCATTGATCCATTTGGACATGCGTATGAAAGAACACACAAATCAGGACAAATACGCGCAGAATATGAAAATTTCACAAAAGAAGAATTAGTTGAAAAAAACGTAATTGTTAAAATTGCTGGACGTATTATGACAAAACGTCGTCAGGGAAAAGCTGGATTCATGCATATTCAGGATTTAGATGGCAGAATGCAGATTTATGTGCGTAAAGATGTCATCGGAGAAGATCAGTATGAAATATTCAAAAAATCAGATATCGGAGATATAGTAGGTATTGAAGGTATCGTTATGAAGACGGATCATGGAGAATTATCTGTTAAAGCGACAGTATATACACATTTAACAAAAGCATTACGTCCTCTACCAGAAAAATTCCACGGTTTGCAGGATGTAGAAGAACGTTATCGTAGACGTTATGTAGATTTGATTATGAACGATAACAGTAAACGTATTGCATTAACAAGACCAAAAATTATTCGTGCAGTTCAGCGTTACTTTGATGGAAAGGGATTAGTAGAAGTAGAAACACCAGTGTTACAGCCAATTCTTGGTGGAGCAGCTGCTAGGCCATTCATCACACATCACAATACATTAGATATGCCTTTCTATTTACGTATTGCAACAGAATTGCCTTTAAAAAGATTAATTGTTGGTGGATTAGAAGGCGTTTATGAAATAGGTCGTTTATTCCGTAACGAAGGAATGGATGCAACACATAACCCAGAATTTACTACAGTAGAAGCTTATGTAGCTTATTCAGATTTACATGGTATGATGGATTTGATTGAAGGGTTATTTGAATATGTAGCTATGGAAGTACTTGGTACTACAGAAATTACATATGGAGAAAAAGAAATTTCTTTAAAAGCTCCTTTCAGAAGATTGCACATGGTGGATGCAATCAAAGAAGCATGCGGTGTCGATTTCTGGAAAGAAATGAGCTATGAAGAGGCGTGTGCAATCGCCAAAGAGCATGAAATCGAAGTAGAAAAGAAACACAATAGTGTAGGGCACATTATCAATTTGTTCTTTGAAAAATATGTAGAAGAAACACTAGTACAACCTACATATATCTATGGACACCCTACATCAATTTCACCATTGGCGAAAAAGAATCCTGAAGATCCTAGATTTGCAGATCGTTATGAGCTGTTTATTGATGGACATGAATATGCAAATGCATTCTCAGAATTAAATGATCCAATTGATCAAAGAGAACGTTTTGAAAATCAGTTAAAACTTCGTGATTTAGGTGATGATGAAGCTAATGAAATGGATGTTGATTATGTAGAAGCATTAGAATATGGATTACCTCCTACGGGTGGTGTTGGTTTAGGTATTGATCGTTTTGTAATGTTACTTACAAATTCACAGACCATTCGTGAAGTTTTATTATTCCCACACATGAAGAATAAATAAATTATATAAGATAAGCACATTAATGTATTATTTGCAGATGATGTGCTTTTTCTTTATATAAGAAGGAAAAGGATATACTTATGAAAATCAAAATGAATACAAGATGTATGATATAATAGTAACCATTTCTTAATTAAAACTGATATTGATTATAATAATTAGGTTAATAATCCTTTATATTCTCGGATTTTTATAGGATTTAACAGTTTTTGAATAAAAAAACGAAAAAAAGATAAAAAAAGCGTTGACAGGAGGAAGGATGTTTG
>NZ_QVFL01000028.1:0-29738 GCF_003434225.1 Absiella sp. AM29-15 | reverse complement strand
TGAACTTTTTCATCTTTTTTTTCTTCTATAACATCATTTTCTTTAAATGTTTTCGCTTCAATATTCATTACAAATATTGGTAATAGTAATAAAAACGTTAATATAATTTTTCTCATCACTGCTTACCCCCTTCTTCTTTAATTATAGTCATTTATAAAAGATTATCAACGTTTTTATGATTTTTTAAATAAAGATTATATAATTTGATATTGTTAAAAAAACGATTATCTTGTTTAGTACTGTATTGCTATGAATTTTGAGAACTGATAATTACAAATATTTCAAATCTATATATAAAAAAGAATCATCCTTTATTATTAAGAGAACGATTCCATTTTTAAACTTACTTATTAGTATTTTTTTCTTGAAAATAAAATTCAATAGTATCTATAATTTTCGGATCCACTGAATTACTAAATTTTCTTGCAAATAATTTTTCTGAATTAATTAACTCAAAAAAGTCAGCTTCTCTATAAATATATGGTTTTCCACGATTCCAATCAAATAAGCGCATACTATCCCCATATATATTCTCTTTAAATTTTGAATTCCATGCTAAAGTTTGCAAAAAAACCTCATCTACACACCAACCTTTAGAAAAAATGCTTTTAATCTCTTCTTCTTTAGATAAAATATACGTTGCAAGATTATCAGTAATACTAAACCAATTTGTTCCTTTTCTAAAAATGTAATTACGATTTTTAATCCTATTTACATTTAATTTTTTTTGTAATTCGATAAACAAAAGCTGTATTTTAATAAAAAATTTATTTCTCCTACCAATTATATCTTGTAGTGGATAATAATATTTTATTCGATCGAGAAATTCTCCATTTTTTTCATTTTCTACATCAAAAGATATAAATTCTTTTCCTAAATTATTTTCAAAAAAATTATAAATTTCTTCAATTGACTTTATTGGTAAATCTGCTCCTGAAAGCAAATGATAATAAGAATAGGATTTTCTATTTTTTGCAGATTTCAACAAATTGATCTCACAATTAACTTGAGAATATCCACCCCAATAAACTTTTTCTCTTTTTATAAAATATAATTTTGAATATTTAGTAATACCAATAAAATCATTTTGTTTAAATTTCTTTGATTTCTTATCAATATGAATATATATATCATTATATGGATAATCTAACATTCTAATTAAACATTTTAATAATTCAAAATCATTGTAAGCAATTATTAAATAAGCATGCATTTTTCTACCTCCCTACAATTTAACTTTAAAAAATTCAACTTTCATAAATAGCATTAAAACTAAATAAATGCAAACAGTTAGAATACCATAAAATAATATAAATAAAATAGAATTGTTTATTATAATGATATTTTGAATTAAAAATATTATTATAACGGTGAGAACTGCAGTAACTAAAATTTTCATTATATCTATGAAAATAAAAGGTTCTATGTTTTTAATTTTATATTTTTTGCAAAATTTATATATGATTCTACTTAATGAAAAAATCGAAGTAATAACCGTTCCTAGTATAATTCCATATATTCCTATAAAAAACGAGAATAATATGCTTAGGACAAAATTAATTATACTAGCACTTACGCTATTATAGAAAGTCAATTTAGTGTCACCATGAGCATATAATGATCTATAAACTAATTCTCTAACCATATTTATTGGTAAAGAAATAGAATAAATTATAGTACATATATATATTACACTAGTAAAATCCCTGTTAAATGCTCCTCTTTCATATAATAATGATATACCTTCTTCTCCTATAGTTATTAATCCAACAACTATAAGAACCATAACGAAAGTGAATAATGGAAAAAACTCAAATACTTTATTATCATTATTTCCATTTTCGATATCTTTAGATATTTTAGGATAAATAAAAGTTATTAAATTCGTCGTTAAAAGCATATTAATCATTCCCATTATAGAATTAGAATAATTCAATAATGATATTTGTCCTTCGCCTAATGAGGTGGCGATTAATGAATCAGTTAATAATGTTATTTGATAAACACCTGCACTAAAGATTGTAGGAATGAAAATATGTAACATTATTTTAAAATCCGTGTTTTTCAAATTAAATTGAACTTTATAATGAAAATCAAATCTCTTAATTAACATTATATGAAGACTCATACTAATAAAAGATGTAAACAAAATAAATAATGAATAATCATAAATTGTCATATTTTTTTTTAATAGAGTCAAGCTTGTTAATACTAAATTTGTAATTAAAACAATTATTTTAGGTAAATTAAAAACATTTTCTGATTGTAGATAAGCACTAGCTACACCTATAATTGTATTTGTAAATTGACTAATTAAAATAACAAACATTAAACTACAAACTGTTGTAATGAATAACTTATTTGGTGAAAACATACTAGCTATAGAATATCTAAATGCAAATATAAAAATGACTGAAACAATTGAGAAAAAATAAATTACACTTATAAATGTATTAATTGCTGTTGGACTCTTCTTATAAATATAAGCAGGAATCAATACTGTAGCAACTCCTGTCGATATAAAACTAAAAATAAATGAAGCAATATTATTAGAAAAATTAAATGCATCCATTTGAACAGATACTCCAAAATTACTAGCTACAACTGACATTTTTATTAAGGTAATCAATTGAGTAAGTAGAGTAAGTCCTATCATACACCCTAATTGAATATATCTTCTTTTATTCATGGTGATCCTCCAAAAATTTATCTAATTTTATAAACTGTTCTGAAGCTTTATCTCTCCAAAAAGCTACATCAATTTTAACATTTTTATTTAATAATACGTCTTCAGGACTAAAATCATTTATATTCTCTAGGTATGTAAACTTTCCTGTAAAACCAACATCATCTATAACGTTTTTCATTTTATTACTGTATACAATTGGGTATACATTCTTTTCCATTATCCAACCTAAAATCATGCAATGAAATCTTGTAGCAATAATATATTCTGAGTGTTTAATAACATCAATAATTTTATCTAAATCATTAGTATAATCATAGATAGTAATATTATTCATTTCATCTAATTCAGCCACTATCTTATTAATATATTCTAAATCTCCTTCATTATTACAAAAAGATACCAAATTAATTTGATAATTTTTTTTATGGAAATAATTTATACATTCTTTAATCTTTTGTTTATACTCAGATATTTTATTTTCTGAAAGTTTTTTTTCTGGATCAATTATAGACATCATAACTGCTTTATCTGTCCCTTGGTCAATTACTGTTTTATAATTAAAGACAACATCTGGTGCAATCCTAGTATTATCTAAATGTTTAAATAAATTATACGAATAGTTATCTCTAAAGCAAATATCATAGTATGCTCTAAATATCTTTTCATAGTTTTCTTTAAATTGACTATCAAAATATGGTCCAAAGTTACAGCCTAGTAAGAAATTTTTATGTTTAGTATAAAAATTATTTTTTTCTCTTAAGAAATTTTTATACCAATTTTCTTTTTGAATAAATAAAGATCCACCTATTGTTACAGTTAAGTCACATTTTTTTTCATAATAACTTTCAAAAATATTTTTATCAATTAATTTAAAGCTTAAAAAATTAATTAATTTTTTCACCTTGTTTAATTTTATCAACTTAACATTTTTATATTTAGAAAAATGATAATAATTTTTATTGGGAACTATTATCATAAAATTATGTTGAGGATATCTTTTAACTAAAATATCTACAAATAAATCATCTCCTAAATTCTGGTTTAAATATGCTTTCACAAATATAACTTTACTACTTTTCATATAGCTTTTCTCCTAATTTATTTTTTTATTTTTACAAAAATCTCTATAAGCATCGCATAACATAAAGCTTTCTTTATATGATTATTGTACATTTCTTTGAAAACCAATCTATATCCATTTTTATCATTTCTGATAAAATCATACTTAACCCTCTGTTTAATTCTAAGATAAAAATCAGTTTGTGCTTGTTTTAAGATAAAATTTATTTTGTCTTTATAGCTTAATCCCGTAACATTTAAACATCTAAAAATATAAAATATTAATTCTTTATAAACAAAATAATAAATATAATTTAATTGATCTTTTTGAAAAAGTGAATCACTTTCTATATCCTCTAAAATCTTTTGATATACATAGGTGATATCATTAAAATCTCCTAATAGCCTAACTTTATTTTTTGTTTTAGTTATACTATTATTATTAAAATAATAATAATAACAACAGTCTTCTATTAGCAGTATACTATCAATACTATTTATCAAATTATAGTTAAAATACAAATCTTCAGCTATCGTTAAGTCCATATTAAAAAAATTTTCTCTTATTTTTGATTTTTTAATGACTTGTCCCCACATTTGATTAAAATCGTAGTTTTTGAACATATTATTTATAACTATATTCTTAACTTCTTGCTTTCCTTGTATAAGAGTAAAAGCTTTTGTAATGGGAAAGTATATATACTTGTTTTTATTATTTACTTTAACATATCCGAATTTTACTAGATCGAAATCATTATTTTCTAACGATTTAGCACATTTTTCTAAAGTATCAACACTAATCCAATCATCTGAATCTACAAAAGTGACATATTCGCCTAAACTATTTTGAAAACCAACTTTTCTTGAAAAATTTGCACCAGAATTAATCTGCTTTATCATTTTAAATCTGTTATCAATATGAATAAACTCTTTTACAATATTTTCACAAATTTCATCCTCGCCATCTAATATACATATAATTTCTATGTCTTTATACGTTTGATTCATTAAGGAATCTAAACATCTTTTTAAATACTTTTCTGATTTATATATCGGAATAATAATTGAAAATTTCAAATAATTTACCTGGTATACAATTAATAACTTATACAACAGTCATTGTCTTATACCTTATCCTTTCTACCAACCTTATTTCTCCGTGGTTGATTCCGGTTATTAAAATATTAAATTAAGTATTTTAAGAACATTCAACATAATCTTTAAATTTTTTATAAAGCCTATAGATCCTAAATCAGCTAACACCTACCATACTTGATAAGGGAAAATCTCATTATTTCCTAAAAACATATACATATATATATAATAGAATAAATAAAATAATATAAAATATAATAATATATATTTTTTTTCTTTTTGATTTTGTTTTGTTAATAGCCAAGGCAATAAAACAATTTCTAACAACCTTGTATAATCAGCCATTCTACCTGCCCATGACAAATAATAGCCAAGATATGATAAAGGTATAGTTAGCAAATATACATTCATCGTACTTTGGATTATATTTTGTTTTTCACCTTTTTTCCACATATAAATTATTGGTAACATAGTAGGTAATATGAAAATCAAAAAGCCAAATCCTGAATTATTAAAATTTACATTATATTTTTCAAAATAGCTTGAAAGAAATGGAATATATTTTATAAATCTCATTGTTATATTTAAAATCAATGGAGATAATACTATCATTATATAATATATCTTAATTTTCATTGTATTGATTTTTTCATTTTTGGATGGTATAAAAAATAATACTAGAAAAAAAATAATTGCAGTTTTATGAAACAAAGTTGCTAAAAATACATAAATAATAAATTTAAAATATTTTTCTTCATAAAAATATGATAAAGCATAAAATATTATAGCCAATGCTGCAGTATGTCTGATTAGGTTAAAGCTTATTGGGATAAAATACAAAAAGAAAATATAAATTGATAGAGGCAACATTTTTCTCACATTGAACCTTTCTAAAGCTGAAACCACGAAAATAACAATTATTAATTCATAAATGTAAAAAACTACTTTAACTGAATCAAAGAATAAATATGCAAAACGGCTTATTATATAAAAAGAAGGTTCAATATCAAAAATAGCTGCATATTTTGTAAAATAATCAATGCATTCTATTCCCTTTAAGTTATCATACATCTTAATGTATGTTAAAAAATCAGTTCCAACATTATAACGTATTCCAGCTAAAATTGTTGGAACCAATATTAAAAGTAATTTACAAATCAATCTAACTTTTATATTACAAAAGCATTTATCTGATTTCTCAAAGTATGTATATAAATAAGCAAATAATATCATTAAAAGCAAACAACTTCCATAAATTAAAAATGACTTATAATCCATCTTCTCACCTACTTTAATTTCAAAATTTTTTCAAAATTCTTAACGTTTTCCTCAATATCATATCCGGCTTTCACAATTTCATCTAAAGTACTCTTTTTCTCATATACAATCAGATTTTTCACACAATTTGCCCATAATTCAGGATCATCACTTAAACTTTTAAAATGAATTAAATTAGTTATCGCAACCTCTCTAGAAATATTATCTGAGATTAAGCACGGAATACCTGATGCTTGCGCCTCTATTAAAACAAAAGGTAGCCCTTCAAATAATGATGGAAAAACAATCATATTCATACATTGATACACTTGCTCCATATCATTTCTATTTCCTAAAAATAGAACATTATTTTCTATATTTTTCTGTTTAACATATTCTTTTATAGACGCCTTATCCTCACCTTCGCCACATAAAATCAGTCTTGAATTTTTATTTATTTTATAATATTTTTCATATATATTTATTAAAAATTTGTGATTTTTTTGAAAATGAAATCTGCCTACATGTCCAATAACACTACAATCCTTTTCTATATTTAATTTTTTTCTCATTTTTATATCAAGATTTTTATTATATTGAAATTTTTTCGCATTAACTGCATTATGCAATATTTTTGTATTTTTTCGTAAAGTATTATTAAACATCCAATCGGCAGCTATATTTGAACATGCAATGGTGTTATAAACAAATCTGTTTAATATAAGCTTATTTAAGGTATGTAAAAGGAATGTTAATTTGCTTCCCATATTTTTGGAGTTATGACTATGAACTACAATGTTTGAAATATTATTTTTATATGCAATTTTAATTTCTTCTATTGAGCTTAAACTACAGCAATTAAACCATAACACATCTACTCTATTTGATTTGAAAAATTTATTTAGATCCTTTCTGCACTTAATCAAACTACTTCGTCTTGGACAATATTTAATGATTTTTCCATTATTTTTAAGTATTTCGTCTTTATAACAAACATCTTCATCATATGATGTTAAAAAGTAGAAATCATGTTTTTGGTATAAGCTTCTGAACATATTTATAATAAATGTTTCTACTCCACCAACTTTTGGAGATAATCCAACAACTGCAATTTTCATTTGTACCCCTTTCTCTTATATCTTTTCATATATTTCTATAAGATTTTGTATATAAGTTTTTATATTATCTAATTCATAACCTCTTTTTTTACTAGCTTCAACTTTCTGATTATAATAATCATTATCACTTAATAAATTGAATAATTCATCAACATATTCTTTATTCGTCGAACAAAAACATCCACATTTATCATTTATAATTTCAAGTAATCCGCCTACAGGACTTGCAACAATTGGCTTTGAAAGTGCTAAAGCTTCTATTACCATTAATCCAAATCCTTCCCAAACAGAGGTCACACATAATATCTTAGAATGTTTTATAAATGCTAATCTATTTGATTTAAACCCTTTAAGATGGATATTGTCTGATAAATTCAATTTTTTTATTAATAATTCGCATTCAGATTTTAATTTACCATCACCAACCATTGCAACACTGATATTTTTATTTTTCTTTTGCAATTCTGCTATAATATTTATAAATCTTAAAGGGTCCTTTGGACTTTCTAATCTTCCTAAAAATAAAATATCATACTCCTGCTGATCATCATAATGACACGACTCTGACTCTTTAATAATACTTTTTATATCTATAGGATTTGAAATCATCTTTTTATTTTCTATTGTGAATTTAAACTCATCAAATATAGAATTAGATACTGCTAAAACTACTGAAATTTTTTTCAAACAAATTTTATAAATTAATGTTTTTAAATTTATACTTCTTATCCATACAGGATTTGCATGTAAATGCGATATAATTTTAACATTGGATTTTCCTTTGGCTAAGCTCGAGATAACGCTTGCAGTAAAATCATGGCAATGTAATATATCTGGTTTCTCATCCCTAATAATTTTTTTTATATTTTTAACAGACAGTTTTTCAAACACTATATGTTTTATTTTTTTTTCATTCAAAAATACATTAATTGGGCCATCATATGATGCATAGCATGAAATATAATCAGTTTTTTCGTTAATTTTTTGGATAATAGTAATCGCTACATTCTCTGCACCAGAGAAGCTATTTGTATTTAAAACATGAATGATCTTTTTCATTTTCTTTCATCACCTCTAAAATTAAAATTTATCGTTTATAGTTTTTAAATAAATTTGATTTATCTTTTCTCTATCAAATTCTATAACCATTTTTTCTCTAGCTGCAACACCCATTTCTTTTATATCATTATAATTCATTTTTGATATTAATTTTATACACTCTAATAATTCCTCTTTATTTTTTTTCCTTATCAAAAATCCAGTTTTTCCATTATCGACTGCTTCTTTACATCCATAAATATTTGTCGTTATAATAACATCTCCGCATGCTGCCGCTTCTAATAAAACGTTTGACATCCCTTCATGATATGATGGTAATACAATCACATCTGACTCTTTATAAACTTTTTTCATATCTTTCACGAAACCATAATATTTGAAATTTTCATTTTTTTCTAATTTTTTCAATTGTTTTAAATAATCATCTTCGCAAAATCCATAAACTCTAAATTCTATATCTTTTTTTGCTTTTAATTTTTCAACACAGTATAAAAACTCATCAATTCCTTTTTCTTTCATTACTCTACCTACAAAGCTAAATACTAAGCAATCTTTCTTAACCTGAGGTTGTATTCTGAATTCATTTAAGTTAACTCCAGCACCTTTAACTGTAATTGCCTGTTTTTCATTTACAATACCATACTCTAAAAAAATTTTTTTATTTTCCTCATTTTCAAAAAAACATGCTTTACAGTTATGTAATGCTTTTTTATATAAAGATATTATAACTTTTTTCAATAGACTATTATTTTGAAAAGTCGTACCAATTCCTGTTATATTAGTAATAAAATTAATTCTATGTATTCGAGAACAAATGCCTCCATAAATAGTAGGTTTAATCGTCATAGCAAAAATAAGATCCGGTTTAATTATTTTAATTAAATGGTTATATTTTCTAAACAGCTTTAAATCTTTTAGTGGATTTAACCCTCTTCTATCAACTTGTGTTTCAAAGCATTTACATTTTAATTCATTTTCAAAATAATTTAAACTGTTATCAAAGGGCATTGAAATATAAATATCAAAGCCTTCTTCTTTTAATGCTTTTATAAGTTCTTTTTTGAAATTATATAAAACGATATTATGATTACATAAAACAAGTATTTTTTTATTCATAATGTTCACCATAAATCGTATTTTCAATATTCCATTTAAATTTTACATTTTTAAGTTTTGTATCTTCATATTTTTTAGAAGCAAATAATTTTTTGAAATTCCTTTTAGATAAAAAAACATCTTTCTTTGTCATAAAAGTTAAGATTTTTTCAATTATCAATATTGTATATTCACAAAAATAGTAAGGCATTTTGACTATAATTTTACAATTGCCGTTTTTCTTATGCATTTGAATAATTTCTTTTACAGTCATTGTATTCGAATCAGAAAGAACATAAATATCATTTTTTTCATATTTATCAATTAAATTCACGATAAAATCACAAACATTATTAATACTACAAAAATCAAATGAATATTGCCCATCTTTAAAATAATATGCAATTTTGTTTTTCTTTAAAAAAACTCTTTTATCTATATTTAGCGTGAAATTTTTTCCATAAAGTGGCGTAAATCTTAATATAGAATACTTTAAATTTAATGATTTTAAATATTCTTCAGCTTTTAATTTACTTTTTGCATAATATGAGTTTGGATTACATTTTGAGTTTTCATTTATTATTCTTTCCTCTGTTTCTCCATAAACTTCTATTGTACTTGAAAAAATAACATGTGTTCTATATTTTTCACATAAATCAAACAATTGCTTGCTACACTCAAAATTAATAAAATTATAATTTTTTTCACTTGTATCTGCATTGTTCTTATGAACAATTGCAGCCAGATGTATTAATACATCTGGCTTTATTTCTTCAAAAACCTTTTTTAATAAATTCAAATCACCTAAATCCCCTATATAATAATTTGATTTAGGTAAATTTCTTGTTTGATGTCTATCTAACCCATACAAATCAAACTTATTTGAAAGACTTGAAATCAGATTTTGACCTACAAAACCATTAGATCCTGTTATTAGCACTTTTTTCATTTCTTACCCTCCTTCACACCATCAGACTTTAAAACACTTATAAACGTTTTAAAAAACAATTTTAAATCCCCAATAAATGTTATATTTTTAACATACTGTCCATCTAAAGCTGCTTTAATATCAATTTCCAATTCATCTCTTCCACTCACTTGAGCAAGTCCAGTTAAACCAGGTTTTACTTTTGAAGCACCATTTTTATCTCTTAAATCATTTAAATCATATTGATTAGGTAAACTAGGTCTTGGTCCAATAATTGCCATATCTCCAATTAGAATATTCCAAAGTTGAGGTAATTCATCTAAACTAGTTTTTCTTAGGAATTTTCCAACTCTTGTTATATATTGATCAGGATTATCTAACAAATGAGTTGGACAATCTTTTGGTGTATCAATCCTCATAGTTCTAAATTTCAAAATTTTAAATTCGACATTATCTTTTCCGACTCGATTTTGTTTAAATAAAATTGGGCCTGGTGAAGTAACTTTTATAATGATTGATAAAATTAATAGAATTGGTGACAAAATAATAATTCCTATCAATGCCATAATAAAATCAATCATTCTTTTAATATAGTTTTGATACATATGTTCACTCCTAATCTATGCTTTTATCTTTAATTACTTTTAACATTGTTTCTTTATATTCTGCTTCTGAAACGTTGTCTTGTAATTTCTTACTCAGAATATTTAGTTTCTCATTAATATCATCTATTGTAATGTCCATGATATTGTTTTTAAATATCAAATCATTCTTTGTTCTTATTCTTGTTTCTCCATCCAGTTTCAATTCTTCATACATTTTTTCACCTGGACGTAAACCAATTTCCACGATATCAATATCTTCATATGGCTTAAAACCTGACATACGAATCATTTTTTCTGCTAAATCAAGTATCTTCACAGGTTCTCCCATATCTAATACGAAGATTTCTCCTTTATCTGCATAATAGCCAGCTTGTAATACTAACTGAGCTGCTTCTGGAATCGTCATAAAATAACGGATAATCTTTTTATCAGTGATAGTAACAGGTCCACCTTCTGCAATCTGCTGTTTGAAGATTGGAATGACAGAACCGTTTGATCCTAACACGTTTCCAAAACGAACAGCTGCCATCTTCGTGACACCATTCTTACCATTTGCCTGCATAATCATTTCTGTCATACGTTTTGTAGCACCCATTACATTGGTTGGATTAACAGCTTTATCTGTACTGATCATAATGAACCTTGAAACGTTGTTTTTGATACAAGCTTTGATGACATTGTTTGTCCCAAAGACATTGTTTTTAATTGCCTCCATTGGACGTGTTTCCATCAATGGCACATGCTTATGCGCAGCCGCATGGAAGACAACTGATGGTTGTTTTTCCTTAAAGATATCACTAATCGCTGTAAATTCACGAATAGAAGCAATTAATGATAGAATTTTAATCTCAGGATTTAATGTACCATGTACTCTGTTACGATTGAATTCCTGTTCTAACATATATAAAGAATTTTCGTTGATATCAATCATCACTAATTCTTTTGGATTAAATTTCACAATCTGACGACATAGCTCTGAACCAATGGATCCACCAGCTCCAGTTACAACGATTACTTTTCCTGTGATATAAGACTGAATTTCGTCTTGATCCAAATGTATTTCTCCACGACCTAGTAAATCCTCAATACTGATATCCTGTACAGGATATTTTTTTGCATCATATTTTTTTTCTAAATCGCTTTCGATAATTTTATCCCCGCGCTTCATAATCTTTGTTTCCAGCTTACATGACTGACAAATATCATTGATACGTCTAAGATTTGTTTTATCAGCACTAGGAATCGCAATAAACGCTTCTTCTATACCATATTTACTTACAATCTCCGGTAAATCATATGTATCACCTAATACTTTATATCCTGACACCATATTGTTATATCGCTTATCATCAACAAAACCAACAACTTCGACATGGAAACTATCGTTTTGAATAATCTCTTTCAATAATATGTAGCCTGCATCACCAGCACCGATAATAACTGCTTTTTTGCGTGGGCCATCAACTTTCATGCTTGACCTTCTATACAATCGATAACTTACCCTCACTGTATACATCAATATCGCAGTCAACAGCCCACCAGTTACCACAACACTGGTGTATGAACGTGATATACTTGTCGCAATTACCAAAATAAACAGTACGATGGAAGCCAACAATACAGATAATCCAATTCTGATTGTTTCAACCGGCCCAATATATTTCCACAAGCTTTTGTGTATCTTGAATACAAAAAAACTAATAGCATATACAATCAATACAATGAGTAACGCTATTAAGCATTTTACGATATCCAATTGTGCAAAATCTGGGAAACGAAAATCTATGCGAATCCAATATGCCAGTAAAAAAGAGACAAAAACGATACATAAGTCTAGTAGACAAAGCATCATTTCTCTATGCTTTACATATAGTGGATTGCTAAATAATTTCTCTATCATAAGTGCACACTCCCTTATCCTAAACCATTCTAGCACAAATCACGCTATTTTAAAAACTATTTTTACAATTTTGTGTACTTTTTCACATAATCTTATACCTCTATAAGAAAAACATAAAAGCACATATTTTTAAACTAATAAAACAATCGCTTTCAAATCCAGCAAAATATGTTACAATATAGAAGTGTAACATTTAGGAGGATGAAAGTATTATGAAAAAAATCAGAAAGGCAATTATACCTGCTGCCGGTTTCGGCACAAGGTTCCTTCCTGCGACAAAGGCAGTCCCAAAAGAAATGCTTCCTATTGTGGACAAACCTACTATACAATACATTGTTGAAGAGGCTGTGGCAAGTGGTATTGAAGAAATTCTAATAATTACCAACTGTTACAAGGCATGTATTGAAAACCATTTTGATAATAGTTTTGAACTAGAAAAAAAACTAGAAGCCAGTGGCGACATGGAACGCTTGGAAATGGTAAAAGATATTGCATCATTAGCAAATGTATTCAGTGTACGTCAAAAAAATCCAAGAGGACTTGGACATGCAGTATTATGTGCAAAAAGCTTTGTAGGAGATGAACCATTTGCAATTCTGTTAGGGGATGATATTGTTGTAAATAAAAACGGTAAAACTGCAACCCAACAGCTGGTAGAAGCTTATGAAGAATTCGGTGGAAGCGTTGTTGGTGTTCAAAAGGTTGCTGATTCACAAGTACATAAATATGGCATTATTGATCCAAAAGAAAATCTGACAGAACGTTGTGCTTCTGTAAAAGGCTTTGTGGAAAAGCCTAAATTAGAAGATGCTCCAAGTAACTTTGCAATCCTTGGCCGCTATGTATTAACCCCTAAAATCTTTGAATTGTTAGAAACGCAGGCTCCTGGAAAAGGCAATGAAATTCAAATCACTGATGCGATTGATCGCTTAACCAAAGAAGAAAACGTATTCGCCTATGATTTTGAAGGAAATCGTTACGACGTTGGAGATAAAGTAGGTTTCTTAAAAGCACAAATTGATTTTGCATTAGATCGAGATGATCTTAGAGATTCTATGATTCAAATTATTAAAGATTTAAATATCTAATATGAGAAGAGTATTTATCAAGATGGTAAATACCTTTTTCTTTACCTAAGAAATAAACATGTTACAATAATACATAGAAAGGTTGTGAATAAAATGATTAAAGAAACGATTGAAACAGCACTGACCCAGTTATCACATCAGGTACTACAAGAAGATGCACCAGAAACCAGAAAAACTGTTTCCATATTAAAAGCTAAAGGATATCATTCAAATGAGCAAATTTTGGATTGTATCAAGACTACTTTGGCAGAACTTACTTATTATGCATTAACGCATACTGATTCCTCTATTGATGATCTATTCTATTATAAGCTAATGGAAATGCCACCTTGTAAGAATAATTTTTCTGGTATAGATGGAAAAAAGACCTATTTTATATTTGAAGCTTGGCTAAACGGGTACAAAGATAAAATGTATCGTAAATTTAAATTGCCTGCTGAAAAAACATTAAATGAATTAGCTTACACAATTCTTGCGACATTTCACTTAGAGGCAGAACATACCTTTGCATTTACCTATCAAGGAGAAACATACTTTCACGAATATCAACCAGACTTTCCTGCAATACCTGCTAATCATGTGCGTTTGAAAGACTTAAACTTTGATTTAGATCCATCATTAGAAATGACATATGATCTTGGCTGTTGTTATAATATTTGCATAAAATATTTAGATATGGAAATTATGGATAAACGTATCTTAAGAACAACTCCCGTTATTTTAGAAGGCATTGGAAATGGCTTGGTGGAAAATCAAAAAAGCGAACTTGTCGCCTATCTTAATGGAAATGATATGGAGATTGATCTAAGGGATAAAAAAGTAAAGTTCTCCTATATGTATCCATTCATTACTCAACCTTTTGATTTGAAAAAGAATCAATATCTCACACAAGGCCGCTTTCCTTTGTATAAAGATCTTTTTGAACATCTTAAATAATACGAAAAAACCACAGAACCTCATTTCAATACGCAATTCTGTGGTTTTCTTTATTCTAAATTCAAATATACAAACAGCATTCGATTTTTACCATTCATATCTTTCATTACTTCAATTTTTGCTTCAGGAAAATATGATTTTGCTAATGCACTTAATGCCTCTTTCTGATTATAACCCATTTCAAAAGCCATCATTGCTTTATCTTTTAATACTTGAGGGGCGTTTTCAAATATGACACGATAAAACTTTAAACCATCTTCACCACCAAATAAAGCAACATGTGGTTCATAATTCACGACACTGTCTTCCATGACTTCTTCCTTAGGGATATATGGTGGATTACTAATTAAGATATCCACTTTGATATCACGTTCTATCAAAGGCTGTAGCATATCGCCGACTAAGAAGCTGACAATTGCTTCATTTTCCTGTGCATTATCTTTTGCAACCAAAACGGCTTTCTCACTGATATCCGTTGCCATCATATGCAAATTTGGTTCTTCTTTTTTCAAAGAAATCGCAATTGCTCCACTACCAGTTCCTATATCCACAGCCATGACATTTTCCACATTAGAGAAATATTCATCATAAGCTGCAAGCACATTAGCAACAAGTTCTTCTGTTTCTGGTCTTGGTATCAATACATCTTCATTGACTTTGAAACGATATCCATAGAACCATTCAAATCCTAAAACATGCCCAAGTGGTTCTCCTGCTACTAAGCGTTTAATTCCTGCTTCATATGCGCTTTGGATATCCAAAGGCATTTCTTCTTCAAATTCCATATACAGGTTATGTGCCTCTTTATTGGTTAACTCCAGCATATAAAATAATGCTGCCTGTTCACCACGACCTGCGGCTTCCATTTCCTGTTTTGCTTTATGAAGTACTTCACGATAACTAGCCATTATTTTGTCCTGCCAGTTTTGCCTGTTGATCAGCTGTTAATAATGCTTCTAATAAATCCTGCATTCTACCTTCCATAATACGGTCAAGCTGATTTACAGTATATCCAATTCGATGATCTGTTACACGATTTTGTGGATAGTTATAAGTACGGATTTTTTCTGCACGATCTCCAGTACCTATTTTACTTCTTCTTTCCATTCCTTGTTCTTCTTCCAGTTTACGCTGGTGTTCTTCGTATACACGGGAACGAATCGTCATCAATGCTGTTGCACGGTTTTCATGTTGAGAACGGCCATCCTGACATTTTACTGTAATTCCTGTAGGTTTGTGGACAATACGCACAGCAGAATCGGTTTTATTAATATGCTGACCACCAGCTCCTGATGAACGCATTGTTTCGATTTCCAAATCATTCATATCGATATCAAAATCTTCTGCCTCAATTTCTGGAGTAACTAAAACAGTTGCTGTTGATGTATGAATACGTCCCTGGCTTTCTGTCTTTGGTACACGTTGTACACGATGACTGCCTGATTCAAATTTCAGCTTTCCATAAACTCCATCGCCTTTTACTTCAAAGGAAACTAATGAGAAACCACCTGCTTCACATTCATCCATTTCGATGATTTCTATTTTCCATCCCTGGCTTTCTGCATATTTGCTATACATTCGATATAAATCACCAGCGAAAATGTTTCCTTCATCTCCTCCGGCAGCACCACGGATTTCCACAATTGCATTATGTGAATCATTAGGATCTTTAGGGATTAATAAGATCTCCAGTTTTTTTAATGCATCTTCTATTTGTGGCTCTAATTCTTCGATTTCCATTTTTGCCATTTCTTTGATTTCTTTGTCATCTTCCAATAACAACGCCTTTGCATCTTCTAATGCCTGCACACTGTTTTTATATTCTGTATAGGTTTCAACAACCTGTGTCAAATCTGCCTGTTCTCTACCCAGCTTTGCCAACATTTTTGAATCTGTGACAATCTCTGGTGACATCATCATTTCAGTTATTTCATGGTAACGATTTACCATACCTTCTAGTCTTTCAATCATGACACTCATAGCTTTTCCTCCTGTTTTTTTATACTTGATATACCTTTATTTATACTGATTGCGCATAAATATCCTTATATACTATACCATTGAACCGCTCAATTGAAAAGGATAATTCTTGTGATTTTCAAGTATTTTATAATGTAAAAGAAAAGTTTTTTAGATTGCGCATTTATATAATTTTCTTTTTACCAGGTACTTCATGACAATGGCGGCATCTTGCTTCATATTGTTCACTTGCCCCTACTAATATGATTGGATCATCATACTGGGCTGGTTTTCCGTTGATCAGTCTTTGACTCCTTGTGGCTGGGGCTCCACATTTTGTACATACTGCGGTTAGTTTGGTGACAAATTCTGCATGTGTAAATAATTGCGGCATTACGCCAAAAGGGACACCACGAAAATCCATATCTAATCCTGCAACCATTACACGTTTTCCACTGTCAGCAAAGTAGTCACAAATTTCAACAATCTCTTCATCAAAAAATTGTACTTCATCTATCGCGATAACGTCATATGAATCATCAATATAATTGAATATTTCATGTGTATTTTCAATTGAAAAGCTTTTCACACTACTTCCTGCATGCGATACAATATTTTCTTCACTGTATCGATTATCTATTTTTGGTTTAAAGACAGCTATTTTCTTTTTTGCATACTCTAATACTTTAATACGACGAATCAATTCTTCAGTTTTTCCTGCGAACATGCATCCAGATATTACTTCTAGCCAGCCTTCTCTATATTGTTTGTACATATTTATTTTCACCTCATAATCAAACGAATATATTATACACAATTATAGAGCCATTAGACATAGTATTTTGTATTATCGGTCGTTTGTAAAATTGTTTATAAAAATGTGATATAAATTCATTGGTTTGTACAGTGTTTAAATTGGTGTTCTGAAAAAAGGCGGGCATATCGCCAAAATAAGTGGGCGTTGTTAGATGTCTAAATATTTGCTCATATAGAGCTAGACATAAGAAACTGTAAATTCTGTGTCGTGCCGTTAAAAATTTAAATCCACTAGCTCATATAGAGCTAGACCTAAGGATGAACGGGAATCTATGATCAATCAACTTAATTTAAATCCACTAGCTCATATAGAGCTAGACTACAGCCCCTTCAGCAACGTTGATCGTACACTCGATTTAAATCCACTAGTTCATATAGAGCTAGACTGAGCGCTCTACCGGTGTAGTTACGTGCACAGTATGATTTAAATCCACTAGCTCATATAGAGCTAGACTCATTCCTTAGATTTAATATTGAGCGTGATACAAAGTTTAAATCCACTAGCTCATATAGAGCTAGACTAATTTCTATCCTTATCAAGCAAGTACAGGAAATGTTTAAATCCACTAGCTCATATAGAGCTAGACCACAAGACGTAAACGACTTAGACAATGAATCATTGTTTAAATCCACTAGCTCATATAGAGCTAGACAGCAAAAATGTATCGAATTCAAACTAATGTAACGAATTTTCAAACAATATTTTTTTAAATTAACATTGTTATTTTCAATATGTTACATATCATTCAAAATATAACACATTTTTGCGCGAACCTCCCAGCGATTTCATGGGAGCTTCATATTCGCGTTACTATAAGATCAATACATCATCTAATTTAAAACTAGGTTTTACACCAATATGTTCAACCTTATTTTCATATCGATTACCTAAATAATAAAATCTTAAACTATCATGATCCTTATCAATAATCTTTTCCAGAATATGTTTAACTTCAAGTGCTTTTGCATTATCCATATAACATTCAAAAACAGAATTTTGCACTCTATGCCCATAATTCATACATTCTTTTGCTACTTTTCTTAATCTGGTTTTCCCAGCTTTCGTTTCTGTATTAACATCGTATGTTATCAATACCAGCATATAAAATTACCTCGCTAAAAAGGGTGGATACTCATCCAAATCACCGCGTATCGTCCTTGCTAAAAGCAATGCCTGAACATAAGGAATCAATCCCCATTCCACTTTCTCATCTAAGAAAGGATGTTGAATTGTTTCTTGTTTCTTTTTTTGCCATGAAGAAAGAACACTTTTTCTTGTATCATCATCCATAATCACAGCACCACTTTCCATTTTACGAAAACCATCTGCATTCACAACTTTTCTGTTAATCAATGATAAAACAAATCGATCAGCTAGAATCGGGCGCAATTCTTCCATCATATCCAGTGCTAGAGAAGCTCTTCCAGGTACATCACAATGCATAAATCCCACATAAGGATCTAACCCAACAGATTCTAAAGCAGAGATAACGTCTTTTGCTAATAGCGTATATATAAAAGATAATAACGCATTTACATTATCTAATGGTGGACGCTTATTCCTCCCTTTAAAATAAAAACTTTCTTTCTGTTGTAAAATCATTTCATCAAACACTGAAAAATATTGTACAGCCGCTTTACCCTCGACACCTCTTAATGTATCCAAATTGGTTGTTTCTTTAGCAATAATGGCACTTTTCTTCAAATCTTCTGCAACCTGATGAATTCCATCAGTATCAATCCTTAAAGCATAATCTCTACAAGCTCTTTCCAAAACACTTCTTGAATTTAACAATTTACCTGTAATCATATTCCTTGCATAAACAATACTGCACTCTTCATTATCTGATATACGATACTGTTGTTTTCTCAGCAGAACATTTCCACGATTTTCTCCTATAACCCTGGCTAAAAACCTACCGTTTGTTGTCATAAAAGTTAGAGAAATACCACGATCAGCACACTTTCCCATTAATGCTGGACTAGCCCCAGTATATCCAAATCCAACGATGCCTTCTAGATTATGTAAAGGAACTCTCACATCTTCGCAATCTTTTCTGGTGATAACGATATTCTCGCCATCTAAACTTAGATATGCATCAAAAGATGTCACATATAATGTATTTAATAATTTTTTTCATTCATCTACTCCCCAGACATAAACTTATCAAAGTATTTTTCCACAGATAATTGTTGATTCAATTTTGGTAAACAAATATCCTGTAATGAACATGATTTGCACTTTTTACTTATTTTTACTTTTGGTGTATGTCCTTTTTCATATAATTGATGCATTTCTACTGCCATTTTCTTAACCTTATCCTTTAATTCATTTGTTAGGTCTATTGAAACCCTATGTCTAGTTTCTCCATAATACAGAGCACCTTTCATTACATCACAAGAAAGCATTTCTTCAAGACATATCGCTTGTGCACATAATTGCAGAATATCAATTTCATCTTCTTTTGGCTTTCCTCTTTTATATTCAATTGGGAAGGGCAGATAAGTTCCCGCCCTTCCTTTTAAAGTGATTCCATTTTTATCTTCATGAAATTCTACAACATCACAATTGCCACTAAAGCCTAATTCTCTTGAAAAAATACGTAAACCTCTTGTGATCAATACACCATTTTGTGATTCAAAATAACCTTCATCATGCGTACGTTCATGAAAAATATTGCCATCAACCGTTCGATAATTATCTGCCCAAACCTGTTCGATATGGATAAGTGCCCATTGTCTGCGGCAAAATGCAAAATGCTGTATTCCGGATAACATTAAGAATTCATCTTCGTTATAGTCCTTCATATTCTTCCATTTGTAGACCATCTAATTGATTTACAGTGATAACATAATCCTCATAGCTTTTTGGATACTGCACACCTTCTTTTAACTGGATATCAACTAAGCGATGTACTTTCGCACTGGAATATTGTCCAGATTTACAATTATGTTTCCACCAATAAACTTTTCTTACTTCCATAGATCCCTCTGGTCTAGCACTTGAGGCATCATTTTCAAATAAAGAGATCAGTGCCTGTTTGATTTTTTCAGCATCTTCTTCACTAAATCCTGTTTTCTCAGCAAGCTGGCAATTGATACTGCCTTTTACAACATACAATCCAAATTCTACACGATGTTTCATTCCCATTGTATCAGAAGACTTTTTATCTTTTGTCTCACTATTTACGCTTTTTGTAATTTGAATAGAGGTAGTTTCTATAGGAGATACACTGAATGCTTCGCGTACTGTAACTGGTCCTCTGATTCCTCTAGAAACACTGGAATCATTGCCAGCTGACTTAAACGCCATAACTTGACCAAAACTACGAACATCAATCCATTTTTCACAAGCAAGGCGATATACTTCATCATCATTTTTTGCTTTTACTGCTTTTTGTAACTCTTCATAGCCTTTAAAACGATCACTTAAACTCTTAAATCCGTCTGTGCAGCGATCATCAGATTGCACGAAAATTTCTTCGCCCATATCCTGCAGGCGATTTCTGATTTTTCTTTTAATACAAACATCAGAAATCTCTCCATAACCATCGAAATCTTCTCTAGGTGTATTCTCTGCATTAGGATCCCCATTAGGATTTGCCTTATTTACTGTCATCAAAACTACGAAATCAATTTTATTTGTTAATGTTGTCATTATTTTGTTCCTCCTTTATTTGATTTTCAATTTTTAAATCTTTTTCGATATATTCTTTCATACATTTGAAGCCTATTACAAAATCAAAATCTAGATTTTTCAGATTTCTTAATTCTTGTTTACTAGACATCTCATGTAATTGCTTAGTAACTTCCTCTTGCAGTTTTAGCAAGGTATTTGCCTTAGTTTTTAATTTATTTACATATGGTATGGATAAAGTATCAATACGATCCAGCGTGCGCCATGGATACTTTTTCATCTTCGTAAATAATTTCATCGCATTTGTTGTTCTATTTTCCTTTGAAATCTGTAATGAATATGCCTCTATTTCATGATAGATTGCCACCAATTCTCCTAATACAAAATCAATTGTATCATTATGATTTTGTCTGTTTTCTTCTAAACTCACTGCCCAAACTCCTCCATTTCCTATATTTTGTCTTTGTCTATCGAAGCTTTCCCTACGTGCCAATGCACACAAAACATCAATAGACTTCAGCCATACTTTTTCATCTACTTTTGACATCTTCAATACTTGATCATACACTTTCAATACAAATTCTTTAGGTAATACTTTCCCCATGAGAATACACGGAAGTAATCGTTTTAAATGTGTTTTATATATTTTATCTTTTACAACTAGTTCCTTGCCTTGATATGTACCATAAGCCATACGTATGATCGTATTTGGATAAGGCGTATAATCTCTCCAATTACATTGTGAATACCAATTATTAATATTACTGTAGTATCGCGATGCACTCAATTCTTGATATCCTGTAATTGCTAAACGGCCATCTGTTGCGGATTCTAGTAACATAATCATAACATCTTCACGAGGATCTATTTCTTTGCCACGTCCTTTAATAGCATCATTTACTTTCAAAGCATACGTTTCTTCTGTAGTTACCTTTTCAATCTTTTTCATTATATGAAACATAGGGATATTTTTTGCATTCCATACCAATACAGTTAAACCATGTTCTTGATAACCTTGTTTTTGTATCAGCCAACGTAACGCATTATGAATTTTTTGACTTGTTTCATATCCCATACTGTTCACTTCATTCTTGCTTGCTATTCTTCCTCGAAAGGTAAAGTAAGTCGAATCATTTGATGAAATTAATTTTGCTTTATCACTGCCATATCGTATTTTATTGGGATGTTTATCTGTACAGTAGATTTCTTTTCCACTAACATAGCAAAGATCTTTTGTTTGACAGGTACTTTCATAATATTTAACAAAACTATCGAATAAGGATAGATCTTCCCATGGATGTTGTATGTCTTTATCCCATTCTTCTATACAAAAGCGTACAAGTGCACCTGATTGCTCTGTTACTTTTTGAAATTTTTTCTTTTTATCTAAATGATCACCATCTAATGTTAATATTCCATAATCAATCAAATCATGAATCAATGTTCCCTTCTTTAAATACTTGTAAATCACCTGGATGGTGGGATGGGTGTATGGTGAAGCCACCCATCTCTTTAGATTTTCCATATAGGATTCATGATATTCTTTTTTATTCTCTTCCACATATGTTACATAATCACCAGCTGTATATACCAGTTTATCATGTAATGGATGTGGCGAGATACCATTTGCCCTGCTCGCTGAGTCTTCAGTGACTGGTATGATTGTTATAGCTTCATCAATTGAAAGTTCATTTGCATATTTAAAGTTTCCTTGTTCATCAAGTACAACTTCAATCTGTGCTCTTTGTTCAATATGTCCTGTTGGCAATAATATTGTACCTTCTTTACGAATCCCAATTTGTGAAGCACACATTTCGTATGTTTCCAATAGTTTATTTGTCCAACTCAAGTATACCACCTTCTTTCTCTAATTCATTCACAGTAGTAAAATTGTCAGCATTGAAACGTTTGATATCTCCACTACCAACAACCCTATGCCATGGGCATTCTTCAGGTCGAATAAAATGAATAACACCATGATTCATAACAGGCGTCCATAATGTAGCAACAAGCTTGCCTTTTTCATCATCTCTAACATATTCATCTGGATAAATAAAGCCATGAAACATATTGCCAAATCTTTTTTCTTCTACATCATCAAATGCGCCTTTTTTTTCTCCAAAAACGCATGGTTCCACATCTGCCTGACATTCTCGTGTTCCAAGAAAGACATCTCTACGTCCACCTTTTTTCAGCAAACGTTTTGCAATGAAATAATGTTTATTTTCATTCCGATCATCCTTTAACTCATCGTGGTGCAAGTTCCACTCGAAATGCGCTCTAACTTCGTATTCTACATCATATAAATACGTATAACAAGCTAGTGTGTTTCCGCCATTCATCACGATAGGTCGAATACCTTTTGTAAATGTTTGAAATGTATTCACGACTCTTACATCATCAATCACCCAAGTAAATGTAGGTTTAAAATAAATACTCTTACAAATACCTTTTAGAGCTTCATAGGTTGGTATCATATAACTGGTTTTTTCTCCACCTGAAACCGCAAAGGGATCTGTAAATAACGCATATTTCCCTGATACTTTAAACTCGATTTGATTTTTTTTCTGCATAATCTCACCTTCTTTCATAGAAACATATCTTCAAGTTCTTTATCTATCATGAGTCCAACCTGTAAATCATAATATCCCTCCTTTAATGTCAGTATTTCACCAAATGGTAAGCAATCTACTAATCCTGCTTCCATTAATTGCCGATATTTTTGTTCATAAACTTGCACTGTATAACCTTGTGCTTCTTTTAAACGCTCATATTTCTCCTTATCTGGATGATTTCCATTAAAGAATGCTATCAATTCTCTTCCTTTTTCTTCATATGGAACCAGTATGCCAATTGTTTGTTCCATTACTTTAAATTGTTCGCCTGCTGATCTAAGTGCACTCGTAATATGAGGCAAGTTTTCGTTACCATTAGATACAGCTTCTTCAAGTCCTTTATGAAGCCCTGACCATAAATTAATTTGCGTTTCTTTAAACGGTTTATTTATCATATAATCCATATTGATCGATGAATTAAAATATAGTTTTTCATAATATCGATTGATAATATTGGTATCCATAATACTATCAATATAGGCGTCATTTGATTCTATATAATCTAATAAGGAATGTGTAACCATTTTTCCTTCTTTTACTTCGATAAGGCTATTTATATTTTCTTTATCAGGCTTTACAAGATATACATATCCATATTGCTCATCGCCATTTCGATTACACCTTCCTGCTGCTTGTATGATACTATCCAGTCCTGTAATGCTTCTTATAACAGAAGAAAAACTAAGATCAATACCTGCTTCTATCAAATTTGTTGAAATGCATATTAAAGGTTCATTCGCTATTAATTTATCTTTAATCTCTTGTAATACTTTATTTCGATGCACTGGACACATATTTGTAGATAAATGATATATGCTAACATTCATATTCATTTCTTCATTTAATGCCAGACATTTTTTATACAGTTCCATTGCATCTTTCTTTGTATTGACAATCGTTAACACTGAATTATGTTTCTTCCAACAATCCATAATAAAGTCTGCATATTCGTCATAATCGAATCCTTTTGGAGTGCACTTATTTACATAGTGCACTCGTTTAAACACATCGCTCTGTTGTAACTCATCTTGGATAATTCCATTATCTGCATAAATGCGCATCTGCCTTTTAGTTTTTTCAAAAACTGGTTGTGTTGCAGTACATAAGACTATAGTACTATGGCAAACTTCTGATAGGAAATTAATCATATAATTAAACATAGATATCATGTGTGTTGGAATAGTCTGTGCCTCATCTATAATGATTACTGAATCACTAAGTTGATGAAATCGCCTGATGCTTGTAGTATTATTTGAAAATAAAGTTTGGTAAAATTGAACAGCTGTTGTCATGATAAATGGGCTTGACCAGTTACTATTTAAATACAAATACTTCTCTTGGTCTTCAGGTATGAAATCAGAATGATGAATCAGAACATCATCTTTAAAAAAGAATTGTTTCATCACATCACTATTCTGTGTAAGAATACTTTTATATGGTGCAATATAGAAAATATGTTTCTTTTGATATTTATGTGCATGATGTAAAGCAAAACGTAAGGAAGATAATGTTTTACCAGATCCTGTAGGACAAGATAATCGGTAAATACCAGGTTGTCTGCTTGCAGCTATATAACATTGGCGAGAGATTTCCATACGCAGTTTATTTAATTCACCTTCTTGGGAAAAAGTAGAAATCAATTGCTCTAACTTATTTATTGCGTTTTTCCATAAAAGATTAACATCTATTTCTTTTAAAGGTGTTTCATTTAACATGAACATTCGCGTATCTTCCCTATCTGCTGCTATTACACATGATAAAACATACCGAATGATGGCACTGATATCAAATCCAATCTCGTCATCCTTGTATTCACCATCTGGTATTCTTTCATAAATAGCTTCGTACAATACCTGCAATTCTTCCACTGCTTTTTCAATATCATCTTTTATTTTGATTTCATCTAGCATCTCTTGAATATATTCTGATATTTCCTTTTCGTCATACTTTTCACTATAACAACTTTTCTGAAATTTTAAATCTCCATCTGGAGAAATAAAGTCTTTTAATCCGTGATGACTTATAATAGCTTCTGCAATTATTTCAGCAGTTAATATCACAAATGGATTATCTGATTTCGCAAATGTATCCATTATATATTTAGCACCTGCAGATGAGTGGTTTATACTTCCTTTTTGCACAAACTCTCCAGCTGCAGCTTTTCTAATATAAATTTGGAAAGCTTTTTGACTTTTTCCAATATCATGTAATTCGCCAGCAATCGAGCAGATATTTTCACAGTTTAATTTTTGTCCAAATTTTTTTGCTAATTGTTTTGTATGAGTATTGTGTTCGTATAATGGTTGAGCACGTTCCCCTTCACTATTTATAACAAAATGTGATAATATTTTTTCATATTTCATAAAGCAACCTCCTGTAAGCGTTTCCATACCTTATTTCATATCTTACCATAGTAACATAGCAAAGTCAATCTATATATAAAATATTGAAACATGCATTATGTTGAAATAAGAACAACCTATATTGCAATTATTCTTGAATTTATGTACAATATAAACGTCAGAATAATTTTTCTGTGGATTTAAATAATATGTTATACATAGAAACGCCGTGACCCCTTTTATAAATTTATATTTTAAGGTCATAGCTTTTTTTATTTCTACTTCTATAAAGGATATTGATTTATCTCTGCAATGATAAAAACCAATTAATTATAACTAATTTTATTGTTACATTTATAACAAGTAAGCATATATTATAAGACACAAAATTTAGTCAACTGCGCATCAATCAGTTTATACAAAAAAAGCTTAAATGTCAAATTTGGTGCAAAAGTAAATAAACATTTGAAGTTATAGTAGTAAATACTATAACAAATGTACTCATAAGCTAAGGAAATAACATGCGGT
Organism: Absiella sp. AM29-15; assembly: GCF_003434225.1. Classification (NCBI taxonomy): domain Bacteria; kingdom Bacillati; phylum Bacillota; class Erysipelotrichia; order Erysipelotrichales; family Erysipelotrichaceae; genus Amedibacterium; species Absiella sp. AM29-15. Next base: position 3,012 of record NZ_QVFL01000028.1, on the reverse strand, counting down.
AAAACTCGAAAGATATCTAACAGATATTGCATCATAACTTTGCTGGCACATAATTGCTCATTAGCAAGATGTCATTTTGGCCAAGTTTAATAATTGAAACTCATGTTTGCATTCAAAAAATTAAATAATGGATGTTTAGATATCTGGAAATCCATCATTTCTTTATAAAAAAATTCTATAACCCTAATAATTAATTTAAAACGAGTTGTTATTGTGATATATATAAGCAAATAGAATTATTAATTATTCCAAATATGTATCATTATATTACAGGGGACTAAAAATGTATAGAAATGTAAAGTTCTAATAATTTAACATAATAAGCGGTAATCAAATTATGAGAATTTATGTAAAAACTAATGATTTTTCTACATTATTCAAAAAAAGAAAAAGAGGCTATTCGCCTCTCTCTCGTTATTTAAGTCCGTATTTTTTGTTGAATTTTTCGATTCTACCCTGTGCAGCAGCAAATCTCTGACGACCAGTATAGAATGGGTGACAGTTACTGCAAGTATCAACACGTAATTCTTTAGCAGTAGAACCAGTTTCGAATTCAGCACCACAAGATGTACATTTTACAACAATACGGTGGTATTCTGGATGTATTCCTTTTTTCATTTTTATTCTCCTTCCGCCTTAGACTTCATGCGAGTCCAAAGTAAGTGCTATATCATTATAGCAATACTTTGCAAATTACGCAATAGAAAAATCACAAAAAAACCTATAAAATAACCAGATTTTCTCTACTTATTCTCTTCTTCCAAAAGATGAAACTTTCCATCTTTGTCGCGAGCATAAGCTGAACCTACTGGACTATCTAGAAAAGGAATGATCTCAGGATCATAATTACAAATTGTATTTAAAGAAAACACTTGTACATGATTCACATCGTTTAAATATTCTTGGTCTTCATTTCCATTAAAGAACTGCCATCCACTATCTGGATTGCCTTCACTTGGTTCACAACGAACCATATACCCAATTTGACAGCCATCCATGCTTATACGATCACTAACTAAACAGCCTCTTTCATCCTCTATCATTTTATGAATATCTATCATATTTTTAAAGTATTTCTTCGCCTGTGGCCACATATAAGAACTCCACAATTTATCTCCACTAAAAAACAATTCAGAAATTCCTCCAAATAAGGTCTGAAACATTTGATCTGCATATTCTATTTGCGCACCACTTGTATAAAATAAGAAATAAGTTCCACCACATAAATAACTAATAGCAAAATCTTCAAACCCGTCATATAAACGAAAAGCACGATTTGCAATATCATTTATCATAAATTGATATTCTTCATCACTTAAGTAACCAACACTATAGCTTTCTTTTGCCATTCTTATCCCTTCACCAAAATCAAAGGCCGAAAATCCTTTATTTTTTACAAGATCATAAAATTGCTGAGCAAAATTTTTACACTTATCAAAATAATCCTTTGATTTGTCATCTAGATCTTTTAAGTCAAAAGGTGGCTTTCCTTCCCAAAACCCTTGAAATTGCATAAACTGTAACTGTGTATTTTCAAAAACAAACTGACGTATTTTTTCAATAGCACTGTTCTTATCTTTTATCTCAAAACGGCTTTCTAAATATTGTTTTAAATCCTCTTCTGATCTTGATTTTATTTTATTTTCAAATACTGCATACCCTGTTAATACAGAAGGTAAAGCACCAATCAAATGAGGTAAAATTTCAAAAGTTGCTTCTTGTTTATCTTTTACTTCATTATTTTTTAGTTTTCTTTTTAAATTCTCTATAATTTCTAAATAATCTGGATTTTTTATTGTCATAAATGATCTCCTCGTCTTTTTCTTACTTTATTATATCTCAATAATCGAAAATAATCTATTTGAAATATTGCGGAGAACTTTAAACATATAATAGATATTGCTTTTCTTCAAAAATATAAAATTAGTTATATTTTTGCATTTGCTTTTTTTTACTTATTTAAATCCATTCCATAATACTAAAGTTCACATCTTTTATCGTATAGAAAAATGTAATACAATTAAAATATCTGTTTAGTTATAACGATTAACCTTTCTAGCTTCTATATATCATACTTTAAAAGGGTTTTAAGGCCTTTATTATATTGATAGTATAAAGTATCATCCCACAAAGATATTCTTCAAAGCAATAGCTAATGACGCTGTTAGATCATTAACAAACTGAGCAAGATGCTAACATGAACTACTCCCAGCTATAGAGCAAAGAACTTCTGGCTTATCCATTATTTGTACAATCTAGAATTTTTCGTATCTGTATCTGATCGTGCTTACAATTAAATACACATGACTGGTACGTTCACTGTACCTCTATACCATCGCTCTTTGAGTTTTGGCTTACATGGATATACTTTCCTTATGATATCTCTTGCGCCGTTGAAATCTGTATTCTCCAAGACTCCTTCTTTACTTTTATATAAGCCTCGTTTTATTCTCTTTCCACAGGATGTTTATTCTTTTTCGCCATAACAAGGTATATTAACGATCTTTCAAGATTTCTTGAATGACACTATTGAGATCATTGATCAAACTCACTTCATTAGGAAACCTATCCTGCGGTGATTTGATGGCACCACTATAAGCATTACAAATATAGTACATTCCCATATTGTAGAGGTTTTTCGCAAGATGTGTCATAAGCAGGAATGGTTCATAGAACTCATGAGTAGCTTTATAATATAGCGAAAAACACGATAATTTTCATCATCATTTTTGTTCATATAGTCATCTAATTTCTTTTTGTAATTAAGCTAATGATAGCACAAAAATATTGTGATAGAAACAAACACAAAAAAAAGAAGAAATGACAAGAATTTTTATATTGCTACATTCACGCCCGAAGAGTGCACAGCGTGTATTCCAACTTACTTGTTCGCCGTTGAAGTCGGAGTTAGAGTCTATTGCCTGCTTTTTGATAAACTCTTAATCCTTTAAAATTGCAAAAAAAAAAGCCTCACAAATGTGAGGCAAACAGACCTGGCAACGTGCTATCTTC
>NZ_QVFL01000027.1:0-37512 GCF_003434225.1 Absiella sp. AM29-15 | reverse complement strand
GGCACTTTACGGCACTCTATGAACTAAGACAAAAGCTACGCTGTAATAACAAGTACAGAGTGCTAAAATATAAAAAAAGATAAGAGGAATCTTCTCCTATCTATTTTATGCCAAAAGTTTTTGGATATCCACAATCTTTGAAATCATCTCATCGGCTTGGGACTGATCAATTGAAAACTTTGTGTCTTGTAAAGCAATCGTTCGCATACCTGCACGCTTTCCTGCTTCAATTCCAAAGGTACTATCCTCAATCACCATACAGTGCTTTGGTTCCACTTGCAGTTGTTTTGCGATCGTTAAATAAATCTCTGGGTTTGGTTTACTTTCATGGAACATCTCTCCACTAAATACCAAATCAAATAATCCTTCTAATTCACATTCCTTTAACATACGTTTGATATTCATCAAAGTAGAGCTGCTTCCAATTGCGGTATGATATCCATGTGCCCGTAACCATACTAATGTTTCCTTTATACCAGGATTTAAGATATCACGATAGGATACCATGTGTTCTTTCGCATAAGCATCAAAATGATCATAAAATTCATCCTGACTCCAGTCTTTATTCATTTTTTCTATACTGACCCGCCATGTATATTCTAAAGAACTGCCTACTAACGAAATCAGAAACGCTGCATCTGCCACAAATCCATATTCCTTATAAAAATCATATAACTGCCTTAAATTGGATGGTTCACTGTCAATTAATACACCATCCATATCAAATATGACTGCTTTTATCTTCTCCATATACGATACATACTCCTTTACCTTTATGTTTTGATGCATATAACGCCTGATCGGCATGTAGTAACAACTCATCTAAATTGTGTGCATCCTCTCCATAAATCGATACACCGATACTTATGCCAATCGGATATGCCATTAATCCTTCTACCTTTTTCAATAAGCGTGAAGCCAGGTCTTTTACATCTATACCATCTTCTATATTTTTTATGAATAAAACAAATTCATCTCCACCAAATCTTCCCGCAATGCCTTCTAACTCTTCATTCAGTACATTGCCAAGATTTGCCAGTACTTCATCCCCTGCGATATGTCCAAAGGTATCGTTCACTTGTTTAAAGTTATCCAAATCAATAAATAATAATGCATGTTTCGATGCACTAAAATTAATTAATGTATCTTCAATCTGCCGCATGATTTCTGCCTTTGCGAATGTATGTGTCAACTGATCTGTATTTACCTGAATCTGTAGTCGTTCTTTCTCTATATAAGAAGAATGTATATCATAGATAAATCCAATCAAAGAGGCAGGCTGTTTACGCTGATCATAAATAATGCCACCCTCTACTTCAAACCAATGGGCACAATGTTCTCTGTCCCAAAGCTGTAGCTGCAGCTGAATGCGCCCTTCTTTTTGTATCTGTTCTTTCATACGCTGGATATTTTCCAGATCCACAATCGTTTTCAATGCTTCATGAATATCCTTTGCGATGGTGGAAGATATCCCAAAACAATATTCGTAGTTATCAGATACATGTAAGTAATGCCGCTTACAGTCATATTCAAAAATAATTGCACTTTTTTGAAGACTTGCCAGCATTTCAAAGCGTCTGGCACTAACATGTTCTTCTTCTGCTTTTTTCATTTTTCTTACGATATAAAACAACATACATAAGATGCCTAAAAATATAAAGGCATAACTAACAGATAATAAGATAGAACGTTCCATGATTTGAAAATAATGTGGAGATAATGCTTCTGCATTTACGATATTGACCACTATCCAGTCTTTGATGCCGATGGGCGCATAGCTTAAATAATGTCTTGTCTGATCTTTTTCAAAAACAACAAAACCACTTTTATTCTGTTTGATATCCGTTTTCATCGTATTTTGATCATATGCTTTATTTGGATATGTAAACTTCTGCATTTCTTTAAAAAAATCAGAACGAACAGCCATGCCCTGATAACCGGATACAAGTGTGCCATCTTTTTGTACAATCAAGGTCGCACCGATACCACTATAAAATGCTTCGCTGAATATCGAAGTCAGATAATCTGATTGATATACGCCAAGTACGCCTCCCTGCACTTTTCCATCTACAATAACAGGAAGTGCCAGCACGATTTCATCACGGTTTTGAAGATGTCGTACTTCTGAAATATAAAGTCCGCGTTTTTCTTCTAAATAAGAAAGCACCTTTTCCCAATCCATATCCAATTGTACTTCTGTTGTTGTATATACGACACCGTCTAAATCAAACAGCGCATAATCAATTGCTTTATTTTTCGCATTCATTTCTTCTAACATCATGACGACTGCTTCTCGATCATTTTCATGATACAAGGTACTAAAGTCCGCAATCAACTGTAGTTGTGATTCAAAATCCTGCAGAGTCTGTTTCACAAAATGAATACTTTGTTCATTAGTTTTTAATAACCTGTCTTTATTCTCTTCAAACAGAGTATCTGAAAGTCCATGTTGAAACCATACGAAAGACACGCTTACATAAGCGCATGCGGCAATCATGGCAATCATTAACATCAGTTGAAAAAATTTCTTCATACAACTCCCTCATTGATTTCTTAGCTTTTCTATCACCAGCAGATACGGAGATTCCTTTTTATTTTCCATGCGTATACCCATACAGGAATAATAATGTGAATCTAAAGTTTTTACCCATTCTGAAAAATAACAGCTTTCTTTTTTCCCTTCATCATGACCTGGGTATATTACTAAGATAAGCATACCATGTTTCTGCAATTGCTTCAATGCTTTTTGAACAGCGATTCTGCTTGTATGTAACAAAGTTGTGACATTTTCATTCCCATGTGGCAGATATCCAAAATTAAAGATGGCTCCTGCGAGTGGTTCTGTAATATATTGATCTAGATGCTCATGTCCATCAAGGATAAATCTGCATTTATCATAATACCCAAGCGCACTTACCGCCTGTATACTTTGTTGAAGTGCTTCTTTCTGAATATCAAATGCATATACTTTCTGTACCTTTTCAAGTGATGCCAGAAAACAGGTATCATATCCATTCCCACATGTAAAATCCGCATATATCCCATTTTCTATGTTTATATTTTTCAATATATCATGGGCAATATCTACAACTTTTTTCATTTTCATCATCCTTTTCTTTTCTATATAGAATATTATAACTGGTTTCACCAACCAAACCTGTGTATAATAATAGCAGAGGTGATAGAAGATGGCAACATGCGTACCAGATGATATATTATGGGTTTTAAAACAGCTGCATACACATGATCAAGAAGCTTTTCTTGTAGGAGGCTGTGTAAGAGATATGCTCATGGGCCGTGAAGTTCATGATTTTGATATCACAACAAGTGCCCTGCCTGAAACTACCATGGAAATTTTTAAACAGGCAGGATGTATCGTAATTCCTACAGGAATCAAACATGGAACAATTACTGTTTTGGTAAATAATGAACCAATAGAAATCACTACTTATCGTATTGAAAAAGCATATCTGAATCATCGTGCACCTTCCCAGGTCGTATTTACTAAAAATCTTTTAGAAGATTTAAAACGCCGTGATTTCACCATGAATGCGATTGCATATGATCCAACAAATGGTTATTATGATCCTTTTGATGGCAGAAAAGATATTGAAGAAGGCATCATCCGCTGTGTTGGAGATCCTTATGAACGATTAAAAGAAGATGCTTTACGTATCTTACGGGCGATTCGTTTTTCTGCAGTTTTAAATTTTTCTATAGAACCACACTTGGAACAGGCCATCAAAGAACTTGCGCCTACTTTATCCTACATTAGTAAAGAACGTATCCGTGATGAATTTAATAAAATATTATTGTCACAGCACCCAGATCTATTACAGATGCTTTACGATTATCAAGTATTAGATGAGATTTTACCAGGATACAGCAAATTATATGGACATGATCAGAAAACCCCATGGCATATTTATGATATCTTTCGCCATAGTGATGTTGCGTTAAATCATACGATTGGATACCCATTAGAAAGTAAGCTGGCAATCGTATTGCATGATATTGGAAAACCAGAAATGGAAACGTTTGGAGAAGATGGCATTGCCCACTATAAACGTCATGCCCTCATCAGCGAACAAAAAGCCAGAGCATATCTGATGGATCTGCGCTATGATCATAAAAGCATAGAGCGGGTCTGTACCTTGATCTTATATCATGATTATTATGTCAAAGCCAATCGAAAAATCCTTCGCAGGTTCTTATCTAAGTTTGATAATGATATTGCATATGCGATTTCTGCCTTATATGTACAAATGGCAGATGATTATGCGAAAAACATGGAAAAAGCTCAGGAGAAAATTGATATTTTAAATGCTTCCATAGAATTATTAAAGGTAATTGATCAAGAAAAGGATTTCTTTCATAAAAAGGATTTAAAGGTCAATGGACACGATATGATGCAGTTAGGTTTACAGAATAAACAAATTGGCGATATGTTGGATGAACTGTATCAACAGGTGATTGACGATCCTTCCATGAATGAAAAAGAAAAGCTAATGGCTTATGCCAGACAAAAGATGCAGAATTAACTGCATCTTTTCATATACTCCATATCATCACATAATGCCTGTGCAATTTCTTCACTTAACTGTGTTAATACACAATTCTGATAAGGCCAGTATTTCTGTTTAATTTCTTCTATTGTTTCAAAATTGTCGCTGGTTCTGACCTCTTCCAGCACATCCTCACACATACGAATGGGAGAATCATAGATTCTTGTGATTTCCATTTCATATCCCTGTGGATGGGATTTTCGCATTAACTGATTTAAAATCTGTTCCAGTTGAAATGCCTGTTTATGGATATGCAATAGTGCCATATTGATCACCCGCCTTTCATATGCTGAGTATATCATGCATTCTTACACCAATCATGTAAGAATTAAAAAAACAGCTGTATTTTTTTACAGCTGCATCTGTTTCGCAATCGTAATCATTGTTGGATAAGCATATTTTAGGAAATCCTGATATCCACAATATTGTTTATCAAAATATAACGTATTCATTCGTTTACAGTTACCATGACAGATAGATACAAATGGACAAGTATCACATAATGGGCTCATTTGTTTTTTCTCTTTCACAAAGCCCTGCATAGGTGCACTGTTGGCGATATCCATCAAATCCATTTCCATCAGATTTCCACCTTTATATTCATCTAATACATAGAAATCACATGGATAAATACTGCCATCGCTTTCTACAACAAATTGAATACTGCAATATCCCAGCAGCCCACACTGTTGAGGTGGCACATCGGCGTACATTGGAATAATATTATCAAACAAGCCAATACTTCGATACACCCCAGCCTGCATTTCTTTCAACCAGCAATCATAGAACGCTTTATAAAAGCTTGCGAATAGCTGTGGTGTCAGCGCAAAAGGATTTTTTTCCTCATCTAATCCCGCAAGACATGGAATCAATTGAATATAACGGATATTTTCCTTTTTATAAAATTCATATAGTTTATTGGGATGTTTTGCCAGCTGTTTACTTAATACAGTCAATACATTATAACGGACTTCATATTTTTCTAATGTATGAATCGCCTGCATGACTGTTTTATATGTTGCTTTATTCCCTGTGGTAATACGGAAATAATCATGGTTTTCTTTATATCCATCTAAAGATACGCCAATCAAAAAGTCATATTGATGAAAGAACGTACACCATTCATCATCAATCACGTATGCATTGCTTTGTAAAGCATAATGTATTTTTTGTTTTGCCTTTTTAACTTCATCTACATATGCGCAAAATGCTTTAAAATAATCAATGCCTGCAACCGTAGGTTCTCCCCCCTGAAAAGCAAATGTTACTTCCCCATCCTCATCCAAATGAGAAAGGGCCTGATCAATCAGTTTTTTCATAACTTCTTCTTTCATAATACCGTTACTTTTAATCTGACGATGTTCACTCACATCCGCATAGAAACAATATTTACATTTCAAATTACAGGATGATGAGGCTGGTTTAATCAAAAAGCTTAAATTTTTCATACAATACTCCTCGTATCAAAATTACGTTTTTCTTTATTGATTTTTAAAGGAGATAAGCGTTTCTGTTTATCCTAATATATCAAAAGGGAATTCACTAAAATCATTCAGAATTTTCTTAATAAAAGGAAACTGTTCAAATTTTGTTTTATCATGAGCCGAAGCCATTGCGATAATATTTTTTACTCCACATGCATGGGCAAATGCGATACCGCTCACACTGTCTTCTACAATCAAACAATCTTTTATATCCACCTGAATACGCCTTGCGGCTTCCAAAAACATTTCCATTTTTGTAGGATATTGGCCATTATCATATACGATGAACGATGGATCTATCCAATGATCAAGATGAAATTTCTCCACAAAAAAATCAATATTTTCTTTTATTGAAGCACTTGCTATCGTGAATGGTATTTGATGACTTATCAAATAATCAAAAAAGTATTCCACCCCATTTGCTAAATGAAAATCTTGAGGATGATTCATACACATAGTACGATACATGGCTTCCTTCTTTAAAGAATACCTTTTATTTTCATCATCGTCAATAGCTTTTCCCATAATATATTCAATTACTTTATCGTTATTCTTACCATGCATATGATCTCGCAATTCTTCCTCACTCATTTCATAGCCACGAAGCTCTTTACTAATCGCTTTCCACGCTAATTCATGAAATTTCGAATCAAAGAATAATGTTCCATTAAAATCCAATAACACACCTTTTACTGTCATAATCTTTCCTTTCTTTGAAAAGCGAAAGCATTTAGCCTTCGCTTTTTAAATTTACTCTTTCTAGCTGTTCTTTTGGCGCATCCATATCATCAAGTGCTTTTATCATCATTTTTTTCATTTTTTCTGTTTTTTCTTCCCCATCCTGATATAGATTAAGCTGTTGATCATAATCTGTTTTTATATTAAATAATTTATCATCTTTAACTTCGCTTAATCCACCTTTCACATTATCAATGATACTTGGAGAAATAACTGGTATTTTATATACAGGATAGTCTGTTCGTTTTAAATATCTGCCCATCTGTATATCCTTTTCTACTCCTTTTCCCAAGTATTTTCGAATGGTTGTAGGCATACAGGTATACTCATAACAAGGCTGATTCTTTGCATTTGGTGCTTTAAATAATGTATATTCCCCATCTGTAATATTCAATGCCATTCCATGATAGCCATATAATGCATAACATTTTTCATATGTATCTGGTTCCTCCACAATTTTTTTCCATGAGCTTCCTTTTACTGTGTCGGGAATATCAAATCCATAATAATCTAATACAGTTGGCATAATATCAATATTTTGTGTTAACTTGCAAACGTGTTCTCCTGCCAGTTTTCCTTTTGGAAAATGTACCATTAATGGCAAATGTGCCAGCTCATTATATAAATGCATAATGTTTTTTCCAAAATAATCATGTTCGCCTAAAAAATAGCCATGATCTGTCGTCATAATAATCAGTGTATCATCAAACATATTTAAATCTTTTAATTTCTGTATTAACTTGCCAAACCACGCATCACTCATGCTTAGTAATGCTGCATAACGTTTTTGTATATAATCCTTAGCTTCATCCGGCACATTGACTTTCGCATACTCTGGTATTTCAAAATATTCACGATCCATATGTGTATCTTCATATAAATCCATATAACTTTGTGGTACATCAAAGGGTTCGTGTGGATCAAATGCCTCTACCATCAAAAAGAAATCATCATGATGCTGGTTATTCTCTAGCCATTCACAAGCACTAGCAAACGTTCTTGGAGATGGATAATCTTCTTCTTTAGGCCACTTTGTACGATTCCATTGATATTGCTTTCTTACACGCCCATAATAATCTTTTGGCATATTGCTTGGATCATCTATGCAAGAAACCCATGGATCGCCTTCTTGTCCTCTATGATAATCCCATGTGCGAAATTGTTGTATATAACCTTCTCCACCAGTTCTAAAATAATGACAATGATCTGTTGTGATATGTGTAAATATATCATGTTCTTTTAAAATACTGGGTAGTGTTATATCAAAGGGCTCCACTGGACCCCAGCTGCGTTCTAAAAAATTCAATCTGCCACATAATATATCTCTTCTTGCCGGCATACAGGGGGCGGAGCCAATCCAATGTTGATCAAAAACCGTTGCCTCTTTTGAAAACGCAGTCATATTTGGTGTTTTAACAAATGTAGATGGATGATAAACAGAAATCATATTTCTTTTTAATGTGTCCATCAATACCAATACTGTTCTCATAAAAACCTCCATTTAATCATGTTTCCTGTTATAAAAACAGGATATGTTTGTATATTATGCAAAGATCTGCCAGCCTGTATATTGAGCAATCAATGCAGATAATAATGCTACAACGATTAATCCTAAAATTACTTTAGCTGTATTTTTGCCTTGTCCCTTTTTTATCAACTTATAGCAAATAAAAGTTAATAGTACAGGCAAGATGCATGGCATTACTTTATCTAATTGTGTCTGAATAACCAAAGGATCTCCTTCACTAAACTTAAATTGCAAACCAGTAGCTAATTTCACAGTGGATGGAATCAAACCGCCAACGACCATTACTCCTAAAACGTTTGCTAAATTGCCTAGACGATCAAAAATCTTAACGCCACCATTTTCAATTAATTGCATACCTTTTGAATATCCCCAATGGATTCCAAAGTATTTAATTGGCCAATACAAGGCGTTGATCATAATAAACATGACAAGTGGTCCTATTAATGAGCCATTGCCAACACACATTGAGGCACCAATGGAGCCAGCAATTGGATACCAGGTCAGATTCAGCATAGAATCTCCTAAACCTGCAAATGGACCCATTAAAGAAGTTTTTATGGCAACAACCGAATCTTTTTGATCCTCTGTTGTTGTTTCTTCAAGCGCAGCAGATATACCCAAAATAAAAGGGATTGCCAAAGGATGTGTATTAAAATATTCCAAATGTCTTTGTAAAGCATGAACACGTTCCTCTTTAGGTGCATCTTTATACAATTCTTCTAATACAGGATTAAAACAATATGTCAAAGAAAGACTTTGCATACGTTCATAATTATGTGCAAACTGACTTGCCTGTGTTCTCCAAAAAACTTTATTCAGTATTTTCTTTGTTATCTTTGGCATTATAAATCATACTCTCCTTCCTCATCTGTTCCCTCATCAGAAACAGCTTCAACAACCATATGACGTTTCTGTCCTTCAATAATGATGTCATAAATACCTGCACCAGCAGCTGCAATAATCGCAACACCTAATGTTGGAACATTTAGATATGAGGCAAATACAAATCCTAATAATAAGAATATCCACATATCTTTCTTTATCATCATGCTTAACAACATTGCAAGACCTACCGCTGGCATCATACTTCCTGCAATAGAAAAGCCTTTTAATACCCAAGGTACATCATGCTGTAAGAAAGACATGATACTATCAATCACATAAGAGCCTACACCTGTAGCGATAAATGTTGGTACTGCTCTGGTCAAAAAGAAGCACAATCCACCTAACCAAAAATATTTGTTGATAGAGCTGAAATTACCACTTTCTGCTGCTTTATCAGCTGCATGCAGGAATGTAATATTGGTGGTCATAACAAGCATATTCAATTGCTGAACTAATGTTGCAGTTGGTACACCAACAGCAACCGCCAATGCTGTTGCACTTGCAGTATCTCCTCCAGATAAAATACCTAAAGACGCACCTACGATTGTTCCAGAAATAACATCCGGTGGTACATAAGCTCCAATATTATTTACACCAAGCCACATCAATTCCATTGTTGCTCCGATGATGATGGCAGTCTGCATATCACCTAAAATGATACCAACCCCCAAAGAAGCTAATAACGGTTTACGAAATCCTAAATGTGGACCATATTGATCCAAAGCACATAGCCCTGCCCAAATTGACAGTAATAATGCTTGTAATATCATATATTTTTCCTCCTGTTTTATGAAAAATTCTTTAATAAATTACTAACTTTTTCTTTTGAATCTCTTGTCGTTGTCTGCATCCATATTTCTACACCATGATTCAACAAAGCATCAAAGGCTTCTTTTTCCTCTTTTGTAACAGACATATTTTTATGCAAACGTTGTCGATGCTCATTAAATCGCATTCCACTAACATTTAAATAATCAAATTTCAATCCATTTTCATAGCATTTTAAAGCATCCATAGGATTAGTAAATAAAATCATGGTTACCTTTTTAATAGATGTTTTTTTCAAAACATCTAGAAATTTATCAACACCAAAAATACTAACTTTAACATCAGGCACAGCAAGTCCGGCAACTGATTTTTGCACTGGATCATTTGCCACAGCATCATTTACTATGATAATCGATTTGATCCCATAATCTTTTACCCAAGTTGTTGCTACCTGACCATGTATCAGACGATCATCAATATTCACTAATTTAATTGACATAATATTTTCTCCTTTGCATTATAAGTCTAATTCTTCTTCCTCGTTATTATCGAAAGAAACTGTAATTTTCTGACAAGCCATCTGATGCGTCGTCATTACACGATCTGTTATATCTTCATGAGCTATATCTCTGCATAATAACAAATCAATTAACAATGGAAGATTCAGCCCTGTAAATGCCAAAACATCCATACCTCTTAACATATTTCTGCTAATTGCATTAAAGGGTGTTCCCCCATAAATATCACAAAGTATGATGACATCACTACATTGATCATGTAATGTTTCATACGCATTACAAACTTCTTTTTCCATTGTTTCTAATGATGTATCTTCCTTTAAACCCAATGCAATCACGTTTTCCTGTTTACCTGCTATCATCTCTGCACTTGCTAATGCTGCTTTCGCAAATTCCCCATGACTTACAAGTATTAAACCTGTCTGATTCATATTGCCTCCTTCCATCAATAATGTAAGCGCTTCTTATTGATTACAGGCTTAGTTTAGCACCAGAATTATATACAATCAATCAAATGAAAATGTGTTTTGCTAAATAATTCCATGTTTTGTTTGTTTTTTACATATTTTTATCAAATAAATGCTACAAGATACTTATTTTTACATATTTATATTATGATATAATAAATCATTATTTTCTAACTATTAAAGTTTTGTACTTTATAAAGTATAATTGCACATACCGAAAGAATTTGCTATAATATCCATGTAAACGTTTAAACATGTATAAAAGCTTGTTTTTTAATACATATGTTTCATAACCTATACTTTAAGATACAGTATGATTTTGTATATCTTTTTGGCTTTTTAAAGTAAAAAAAAGCTAATTTCATATCGAAATAAGCTACATAAAGTATGGATAAAAAAGTATGCTATGTGAGATACTTTTATAAATACAGCAAAGACTGTAAGGAGGATTTATGAGAAAATTTGTACCACCAGATAATTTTAAAGCGATTGTCGCAAACCGTTTATATGGACTGCTATCAATCAAATCTGCTGCTGAAATATGTGGCATAACCAACACGACTTATCTAAAATACGAAAAAGAATATCGTGACAAGGTCAGTAGTTCAGATTTAAAAGATTTAAAGCTTAAGTAACTATCTATGAAAAGAAAAGGGTGATTCTCTAAATTTAATTTTGAGATCACCCTTTTTGTATCGTCATTTTTCTATATTCTCGTGGAGAATAACCATAAAACTTTTTAAATACTTTGTTGAAATATAACTGATCATCGATTCCCACCATATGACCGATATCTTTTATTTTATATCTTTCTTCTTTTAATAAGATTTCAGCTTTTTTCATTTTCATCTCATTAATATATGTAATAAGATTTTTGCCTGTTTCCTTTTTAAAGATTCTGCTTGTATGAATTTCACTAAGACCGATTGCTTCCGCAATCATTGCCAATGTGATTTTTTGATTAATATGATCCTCTACATATTGCATGATACTTACAACATTTCTTTTATATTTGCTAATCATATGTTCTTGCATCCAGTCAATCAAAGTCTTCATGATTTTTTCAATTTCAAGGTCCAAATACATAATACTTTCAGATTCCCTGATACCTTGTCGTAAAACATCAAAAGGATATAATTGTGAAAAACTTTTTTCTAAAATCATCTTTTCAATCCTATCAATTAGTTCACAAAAATATAATTTTACTTCACTTTGTTCAATCTTATGTTGTTGCATATAGTGTACTGCTTCTTTGCTTATTCTTAATACATCATCATATTGCTGATCATTAAACGCCTGTATAATTCTTTCAATAAAGTAAATATCATGTTCATTTAAATGAGCATATGTTTTCTTCTCATCCATAATTTCTATACAGGAATCGCCATCATAAAACTTATGTTCATGATAAATCTGTATTGCCTCATACATTGGTAAAAACCCTTGGACTCCAGATGCAACAGATGAGATTGTAATACTAAATTCATAAGTCAATATCCGGTTAATTTCTTCAATTAAATCTCTAGCTTTATTTTTCATAAATTCCATATCATCATCTGGCAATATGATTAGACCACTATGCTTTTTTGTAAAGATCAATCTCATATTTGGAACATCTTTAAATATCTTTTTTATGATTTGTTTTAATTTCAATTGCATTTCATCCCGTAAAACAAGTTTATTTCTAAACATATTAATAAATTCATCTGTACTTAACCAGGATGGTTTATCATATTGTTTTAAATTTCGATTAAAAATTCTTACATTATCCATGCGAAAATAAATGAATCGATATTCTCCTTGTAAAATCATCAATTCTTCTCTTTCTAATAATTTAATGACACTTGAGGTATCAACCTTTTGTTTATCTCGAATCAATCCTAATAATTTTTCTAATTCATTTTCCCAATCTATATCAAAATGCTTAACTTCTTTATCCTCATCCAAAGCCTTTTTTACATCTTTTAATAAATTTGCTAAAGTAGAATAACGGAGTCGTTCTTTTAATAAATAATCATTACAGCCAGCTTTAAAGGCATCTCTGAGTGTATCATAATCATCATGTTTACTAATCACAATCACAAAACCATGTGGATTCAAATGTTTGACCTGACGAATTAATGACATTCCATTTCCTGCTTCTAAATCGATGGATGTAAAAACTAGGTCATGTCGATATTCGCCATAATAGGCTAATGCTTTATCTTCATTATTGGTGGTTGCTACGATTTCAAAGCCATACTCATTCCATGGCAGCATATTTTTTATCACGTGAATCATTTGTTCTTGTTTTTCTACAATCATCACAGAGTAATAAGCCTTCATAAAACCACCTCTTACTTTCAGTATACATGAAACTTTTGATCTTTCCTATTCAAAAAATCAAAATAAGCAATATTATGATAGAAATTTACATATTTATTATCTACTGTTTAGATACGATATTAATATCTTACATATTTAAGATGTTATAATTTTTCATGGATAACAGGAGGTAATTAAATGAAAAAGCCTAATATTATACTATTAATGTGTGATCAATTTCGTGGGGATTGTTTATCTTTTCTGAATCATCCAGATGTAAAAACTCCATATTTAGATACATTGGCTTCAGATGGCGTTTGTTTTACAAACGCATATTCTGCATGCCCCAGTTGTATCCCTGCCCGTGCTGCTTTATTCACAGGTAAATCACAAACAAAAAACCGGCGAGTAGGTTATCAGGATGGGGTTGTGTGGAATTATGATCATATGCTGGCAGAAGAATTAAAAAATCATAATTATCAGACAGCTTGTGTTGGTAAAATGCATGTACACCCACCTCGTTTATCGTGTGGTTTTGAAACATTGAAGCTGCATGATGGATATATCGGACACTATCGAAAAGCTACTCTTCCCTATTGGATGCATCAAAATGTTTGTGATGACTATATGCGTGATATGAAAAACCAGCTAGGGCAAACATTTGATGTTAATGGCAGCGGCGTTGAAAACAACTCATGGATAACGCATCCCTGGATTTATGAAGAACGATATCATCCAACCAACTGGGTTGTGGATGAATCCATACGTTTTCTTGAAACTCGTGATCGCACGCGACCTTATTTTTTAATGACGAGTTTTGTTCGTCCGCATCCACCATTTGATGCACCAGCTTCTTATTTTGATATATATAAAAATAAAGAATTGGCTGAGCCTGTGAAAAGTGACTGGATGAATCCTTCTCTTACACAACGTGATGGTAAAATCATGGATAATATTCATGGATGCAGTGATAAGGCACTTCAACATGATGCTATGGCTGGTTATTATGCAAGCATTACACATATTGATCATCAAATTGGACGCTTGATAACAGCTTTAGAAAATGATGAAACATACGACGATACCATCATTATATTTACTAGTGATCATGGAGAAATGCTATTTGATCATTGCTTATTTAGAAAAGTCCTTCCCTATGAAGGTAGTACTCATATCCCACTTTTGGTACATGTAGGTAAAAATATTGCGAAAATAAATCCGCATGTACATAGTGGTATTGTTGAATTACGGGATATTATGCCAACATTGTTATCATTTGCAGATATTGAGATTCCAAATGATTTAGATGGTATCTCTTTGAAGGATGCAATTTGTGATGATGTGCCACTTCAGCGACTTTATCTTCATGGAGAACATAGTGGAAACCAAGAACAAAGCAATCAATGGATCATCAGTGATCATTGTAAATATATTTGGTTTACACAAACAGGTGTTGAGCAGTTCTTTGATTTAAAACATGATCCAAAAGAAACACATAATCTTATATATGAACAAGATAATCAAGCGCGAATTCAAAAACTTAAAAATCTTTTGATCCAGGAATTAAAAGATCGAGAAGAAGGTTATAGTGATGGCTCACAATTAATCATTGGTAAAACACCTGTCACACTACTTACAAAATAAAACCGCCATTTCGGCGGTTTTATTTTCTATCGTTTATCTTTTCGATTTGGCACATAATCTGTTGTCTGCATATACCACGTTAATAATTGTAGTTTCATTTTTTGAATCTGATCCTGATAGCATTTTTCATCAATCATATTATGAAGTTCCATCGGGTCTTTCTTCAAATCATAGAATTCATCCTTTTCATACAAACGCATAGTATATTTATAATCTCCCATTCTAATCATACATGCTTTTGTATGTTGTGGTCCTTCACTTTCCTGTGTAGATAAGCGTGGCCAGTATGGTGAAGATGGTCCATGTCCTTTTTCCATTGCCTGCACTTCTCCATGAATTCTTCCACCTTCACAACATGCATAACCTTTGTGTGCATGTCCAGCAAGTGCGCCTAAAAGGCTTTTTCCAAATTGTACATAGCTTAAATCAAAACCTGCAATATCCGCAAATGTTGAAGGAAGATCAACAAGTTCTACCAGCTCAGTTGAAATTCCTTTTTTCACTTCTATATCAATGGAAGGCTTAATCAGCAGTGGTACATTACTGATTGGGTCTTCAAAACAATTTTGTACTTTTTCCGCAATACCATAATCCGTAGTATAATCCCCATGATCACTCCATACAAAGATATTTGTATTGTCATAGAAATTATGTTCTTTTAATTTATCACAAAGCATTCCAAACTGATGATCAAATCTGGAAACCATCGCAAGATATGTGGCACGTAACTCATTGAAACGTTCTTCCTCCCAGTGAAGTCCTTGTTTCTTAGCAATATCGTATAACATACTCGCTTTATCTTGTAAGGTAGCTATATCTGGTCTTCTTGGATTTAATTTTTCTCTGTCTATAGAAGAATACCATGGATCCTCACATGCATAGGGAGGATGTGGAAAGCTTATTGTGCAATAAAGGAAGAATGGTTTTCCATCTGGCTCTTTACTTTTTCGATCAAGATAATCCAAAGCGCTTTGTACACAATTCCAATCAGTTTTTCCATACCCTTCACTATCCTTCAATTTCCCAATATAGAAGGAGTACAACTCGTCATTTTCCTTTACCGGCTGTGAATTATGTTTTTTCATACTGCCAAATGCATCCACAAACTGATCACGCATATTTTCTTTATGGATACCATCATAGTATTCATCACAATAATCAGTTTTCAAACGATCTGCAGGAATTACATCATTTCTCCCAATCCAAATAACCTCATATCCGTTATTTTTCATTTCTTTTAGAATATTTGGCTCATCTTCATTTTGAAGAAAATGCATGGTACGATGTCCTAACGTATGCGGATATAACCCAGTTAAAAAACTACATCTGGATGGTACACAGACAGGATTTTGACAATAAGCATTTTCAAAGGAAACGCCTTCATCAATTATATGATCTAAATTAGGGGTGATACTTGCTTCATTATGATGGATATGAAGGGCATCACTACGCATTTGATCTGCCACAAAACAAACGATATTTCTTTTATTCATCAGGCATTCGCCTCCTCACTTTCTAAAGCTGCTTCTTCTTTTAATGCTTGCCGATCTAATACTTTGATGAATGGGAAATAGATGATAAACTGAATCGCAATCAATACAACCTGAAGGATTGCCACACGTATTCCACCAGTTAACCATCCTGAGAAAATCACAGGCGTGCCTAATGGAATTTCCGTACCATTTAGTGGTGGTACAATACCTGTTATCGTACATAAATAAGCAATCGCAAAGGTAATGATAGGTGTAAGAATCAATGGAATGATCATAATGGTATTTAATACCATAGGAAGTCCAAAGGTAATCGGCTCATTGATCCCACATAATCCTGCTGGCAATGCCAGTTTTCCCAATGTTTTATAACGTTGTGATTTTGCGAAAAATAGCATTGCAATACATAGACCAATCGTTCCACCTGCTCCACCAAGAGATGCATAAACACTCCAGTTTGCTTTTACGATGATATTAGGAAGTGCTGTATTTGCGGCATAGGCTTCTAAGTTTTCAAGTGCTGGTGCCTGATACAGCATGGTAAGGAATGGCATAACAATCATTCCACCGTGTAAACCAAAGAACCACATTAAGGAGCACATTAAGATAAAAATCACAAATGTAAATGGACTTGCGCCTAAATTTGTCAATGGTGTTTGCAGCATCGTATAGATGAATTGATTCAAGCTGCCATAGCTTGTCAGTGACATACCATAACGTACCAGACAGAATATGAAGGCAATGATAAAGCCTGGAATTAAAGATGAAAATGATTTTGATATTGTAGGTGGCACACTTTCCGGCATCTTGATCGTTAAGTTTTTATGCATGAGGAATACATAGATAGTTGGTACAACAAGACCAATAATCATTGCGGAGAACAAACCAGCAGCTCCCAGCCATTTTGTTCCAAGTGCAGCCGCTATTGTCACAAGGGCATCACCTTCTCCACCCTGAACGCCAAGGGGAATCAGTAAGAAGAATACCATCAATGAAAGAATTCCTGCAATGGTTGCATTTGCATCTTCTCCCAATTTTGAACATAAACTTTTTCCAATCAGGAATACAGCATAGACTGCCAGAAAATCTGTAGTGATTGTTGGCGCGAATGAGAATATCTCTTTCAAATGTGTTGCTGTCACAAAGTCCTGATATGGACCAATCTGTAGATTTGCCAATAATGTGAAGATTGCACCAATCATAATAACTGGTAATAAGATTGAAAATCCTTCACTAATTGCTTTTAAATAACGGTTGCGTGATAGTTTGTCTGCTAAAGGTACTAATGTTTTCTCCAAAAACTCCATAAACTTTTCCATAAGTTAATTCTCCTCTTTCTCTATCGTAAATGAATGGTACCGTTTTCATTACACTTATGTTATACATCACTTTGGACTAAATTTCAAGTATATTTTGGACTTTATTTCATTTTAGTCCATTTTTTTGCTTGTTTATTTGGAAAATAGTCCATTTTTGGCGTTTTTGTGTTATAATAACCATAGTGAATGTATTGGGGGTTTCTATATGAAAACTTTAGATTTAATTCGGCAGAACATGCCATCCTTTACAAAAAAAGAAGCGTTGATAGCGGAATATATTTTAAATCAGGATCCTGTTTATGTTATTCAATGCACAGGTGAGATGATTGCCAGAAATGCAAAGTCCAGTAAATCAGCATTCATCCGAATGTGTCAAAAACTTGGATATGAAGGTTTCTCTGAGTTTAAGTTTGCCTTATCTAGAGAGATGGTATCAAATACAAATGATGAAAGTAATGAAGATGAACCACAAGATTCTATGAAAGCCATCACAAATTTTTATGCTAGACAATTAATAAATATCAATCAGATGATTTCTATGAATGAAGTAAAAGCACTTGGTAAGAAAATTGTTCATTCAAGAAAAGTTAAAATCATTGGCTATAACCGTACTGGTTTATCGGCCATGCAATTACGTATGCGACTTTCAAAAATCGGTGTAGATTGTGAAGCTATAACTGAT
The DNA here is from genome assembly GCF_003434225.1 of Absiella sp. AM29-15. Taxonomy (NCBI): domain Bacteria; kingdom Bacillati; phylum Bacillota; class Erysipelotrichia; order Erysipelotrichales; family Erysipelotrichaceae; genus Amedibacterium; species Absiella sp. AM29-15. The sequence goes on along the minus strand of NZ_QVFL01000027.1, from coordinate 19,120 downwards.
CCAGTTGTCATGCGAGATGTTGGCAAAATTCTTGGTTCAGAGGATCTTTGTATCATTTTTTCAATAAAAGGACTTACAGATCCATATCTTGATATTGTAAAAAATCTTCATCAGAAAAAGTGTTTTTTCACCTTAGTCACGATGACACCAAAGAATCAATTGGTTCCTTATGCTGATCAATTATTTACTCTGCCCTATGCCTCAAGGGCACACCGGGACACATTCTTAGATGATCAGGTAATTTTCTTTGTATTCATTGAGATATTATTAAATGAGATTGCAAAAATATTATAAAATCACCAGACAGAGGATTTCTGTCTGGTGATTTACTATTGATTCATTAGTTTCCATTTAATTAGTGGATGCTTAAGTATCATTTTAACAATCTTCTTATCTTGAAATAATAACGCTGGTTGATATCGCCTATTTTGAAATGTTTGTATAAATAATTGTTCATCCTGTGTTAATTGCATTAAACATTGAAGATATTGTATAATCCTTGCTTTCTTAACCTCTAAATCAAATTTGCTTTTTTTCTGATAACACTGGCAAAAATCTCTTTTTTATCCAAAAACAGGCAGAAGACTCCGACTTCAACGGCGACAAGTAAGTTGGAATACACGCTGTGCACCCTTTGGGCGTGAATGCAGCAATATGAAAATTTCTTGTCTTTTCTTTCTTCTTGTTTCTATTTTTTCTATCACAATATTCCACATAATCTTTGTAAGCATTTCCCCTCTTTTTGTGCTATCCTTAGCTTAATTACAAAAATAATCTATTTCATCTAATAATCGTTCGATTAATTCATAAATCATAACAGATGGATTCATTTTCTTTATATCATGTTCCATTTTATATTTTTCTTTTTTCCAGAATTCTTCAAGATGCTTTGCATTTTCTATAGCATTTCTTACTTTAGCATTACCATCATTTCCTAAAATTTTAGCAATCATGCCTTTAGAAGCTTTCACTTTAGAATTATATTCTAAAACATCTAAATGATTACGTATCTGATTTATGATACTTCTTTTATCAACGATATCATGGATATCTATTCTTTGAAAATGCATAAGCAACCAAGTTTCAAATAGCAAATTCGAATAATCTAATATATATTCATTATCGGAATTGATCATTAAGTCTATAACATCTTGTATATTAACTGGGGCATCACAATCAAATACCAAATGTTTTTCATAAAGCGCATATTTCCGACGATTTACATCAATGTTTAAAAAATCCTCTGCATAACGATAAACATGCATGGCATTTCCACTTGTATTAATAGGTTCTATTACCATATTAGAATAAGGAACGGATAATCTTTTTTCTAAATAATCTTTGAAAAAATTTAAATAATTATATTCTGTATTTCCTTCACAAAATACAAGCAAATTACCTGCATTTTCAGGTTTTAATTTTTTTATTATTCTTTTTTCATTCACTAATCTCCCCATATCCATTCCTCCAATATTTCTTCCGTCATATCCTGTTCATTAATAACTGGAATCGCTCCATATTTTCCAAATAAATAATCTTTAGAGAAACTAGCATCTGAACGAACTTTTATATCTGCAAGCGTAAATACCGTTGATTCACCTTTTTTATTTTTATCCACAAACGCAATTTCATCTCTACGAAATTGTTGCCGGTTCAATAATGAAATATCATGTGTTGTAAAAATTAATTGTGCTTTGTTATTTTTTTCATTTTGATATAAGTCAATAATGAACTTTGTTAAAATCGGATGTAATCTTGCTGTTAATTCATCAACAATAAATACACCGCCTTTTTCCATCATATCAAGCATATTTTGAATAAAGGAGAAATAACGTATCGTTCCAGTTGATTCCATTTTTAAATCAAATGCTTCTTCACCTATCACTTCATTTTCATCGTTAAAAATATCATGAATTGTTTTTATTTTATAACGCTGATGTTCATTTGTTTCTTCATCAAGTATCTCCTCTATGTCAATCCTTTTGATTCCCACATCCGCAATTTGTAGAAATTTTTCAACTTTACTACGATAGTTATTATCATTTATTAATCTTTTTGAAAAATTCACATTACTTAAAAGCCCTTTAATACTTGTTTCAATAAAAATTTCAAAATGTATTATAAATTTATATTTTAGATAAAATTTAATATCGTCAATTATTTCTTTAATTTCACCATCAGAAAAATAATCTAGTACACTTATATATAAACGATCTTTTCGCTTATTTATAATTTTTTTTAATTCTTTCTCATATTTTTTTCCAAACCTGATATGCTCGTAATTTCTGTTATATATTTCAACATTATCTTTTAACAGCCATTCTTCTTTTATCAAATATTTTCCATTTTCTTCAATCGTTGAAAAGCCATATTGATAGGTTTTACAATTATGATAAAAGATGATTTCAAATTCATTTTCTTTATTCAGATTTACATTTAGACGATATGGATTTCGATGGATACCAGGAATCCTAAAGGTATCTTCTTCCTCTTTATTCGTAATATCCCGATACATTTGATTAATAATAAAACTTTTAAAGTAATACATTGCACTGACCAGATTTGACTTACCACTTGCGTTTTTTCCATAGATTGCCAATGTTTTAACAAGATTATTTTTATCTATTCTAACTATATGACTTTTCATTTCTTTGTAGCTGACTGCTCTTAAATCCAAAATTGTTTCATCCTTAAATGAAGCAAAGTTTTTTACCCGAAACATGACTAACATGATCATCTCTCCATTTCTATCGATATCTATTTTCATTATATCACAAGATAGTGGAATTATTCGTATTTTTCGATTATTTTATAAAACAAAATCATATTTCTAATTGTTTTCTATACAAAAAAATTGTATTTATCGAATTTTATCCAAAAACAGGCAGAAGTCCCCCACTTAACAGCGATAAGTAAGTGGTGGGACACTCTGTGCACCCTGTGGGCGTGAATGCAGCAATATATATTTTTTGTTATCATTTTTTCTCAGGACAAATGCATCAATAAGAAAAACAATAAAAAAGGATCCCAATGTCCTCTGATTTCTTGTGAAAGCAGAGAGATGTCATGTAGACTGCTGATATAATAGCGGTTTTCCATTGTATTATCACCGTTTTTCTTTTCTTTTGTACTGACACATAAAACGATACTTTTCAATCTTTTCATCTTTATCAGTTGGATTTGTAAATAAACTTTTTTGTTTTCATTAATTTATTTCATGATGTTTCTTTTTATAAAATTTTCATAAAAAAACTGATTTGATATCAGTTTTTTAAATCATTTACGCTTTTTTTGTATTCCAAATACCAACGACTTCATTAACAGTTGATATTGTCACAAACACTTTAAAGTCTGCCTTGTGGAGAAAATCCAATAAAATCTTATATTCATTATTACTCATAATAGTCACAAGCTCCACACGGTTTTCTTTCTCAAAACCTCCCTGTACCTGATACAAAGTTACCCCTCGTTTCATTGTATCAAGAATAAAATTTTGAATTTTCTCATACTCATCAGATACAATACAGATTTTCTTTTTCTTATTGATACCGCCAATAAAATAATCTACGACCAAACCATTTGCGTATGTTCCCAATACACTCACGATAAATGTTCCGATATTGTACACTAGAAGTGAACTCATTGCGGTTATCATCCCTGCCATTGTTACAGCTTTTCCAATTTCCATATGGGTATATTTGCTTACAATTTTTGCGACGATATCTAAACCACCAGAAGATGCATTCACATTAAATAATAGTGCCTGTCCAAAACCAACAAGCAATACATTACATATCAGATCATATACATTATTTCCTGTTAGAGAACCATTTAATGGAAACACCGCTTCATAAAAGCCTAGAAATACTGGAAATAATAATGATGTATAAACCGTTTTTACACCAAATTCCTTTCCAATAAATATAAAGCCTATGATTAATAATCCAACATTTAAAATCATCGTGATTACAGAAATTGATAAACCACTTAATTGGGCAAGCACCATCGCCAAACCAGAAATACTACCCACAACGATCCCACTGGGTATCATAAAAAAGTAAACACCCAATGATGTAAAAAATAATGCAAGTGTCATGATGACATATTCCCTCAGATTCTCTTTTTTCAGCATATCTTAACCTCCAGTAAAATCAAACTTTCCTCATATACTTTACCATAAATTCAAAGAAAGAAATAGAATTATATTGCCCAGCCATTAGGAAAAAGGTGGTAAAAAAAACAGATCATATCCTAATTGGTTGATCTGTTTCTTCCTGTGTTAAGCCTGATATGCGATTTTTCCGTTGATAATCGTATAATCAACATGATTCATGGCATCTAATAAACTGCTGTCACAGATAATTAAATCTGCATCTTTGCCTTCTTTGATACTTCCAATTTGATCATCTAATCCAAGAATTTTAGCAGGATTGATGGTGATTGCTTTTAATGCCTCCATTTCATCTAATCCACTCTTCATAGCTAATGCCGCACATAATGGTAGGTATTCTTCTGGAATAACTGGAGAATCTGTGGTAATCGCAATTAGTATTCCTTCTTTTTGTAGTACTGCTGGTGTTTTAAATGATTTATGTGCCAATTCTAATTTTGTCTTATGTCCAAAGGATGGCCCTACAATTGCTGGAAAACCACTTTCTTTAATTTGTTTCTTAATAATTTCACCATCTGTACAATGATCTAATGTTACTTTGATATCAAATTCTTTTGCAATCCGGATAACCGTAAGTATATCATCCGCACGATGTGCATGACATTTTAATGGAAGCTCTTTTTTTAATACAGGAATCATAGCTTCAAGTTTCATATCATACGCAGGCATCTTCGTGATATCTCCATTGGCTGCTTCTTTCTTCATCATATATTCTTTAGTTTTTATAAGTGTTTCTCTAAGTAATGCCGCAATATTCATTCTTGTACGAATCTTTCCTTTTTCACGATATACACGTTTTGGATTTTCTCCAAATGCTGCCTTCATGGCAATCGCTTCTTTGATTTTCATTTCATCCATACTGACACCATGTGTCTTATATGCCACAAATGTTCCACCTATAACATTGGCACTTCCAGGTCCTGCCGCTACAGCGGTAACACCAGCTTTACAGGCATTTGTGATAGTTTCATCCAATGGATTACAGCCATCAATAGCACGCATATGAGGTGTAATAGGGTCTGTTGTTTCATTGACATCATCCCCTTCAAAACCAATCGCAGATTCTTCCATTCCCAAATGACAATGTGCTTCTACCATGCCAGGAAATACAAACTTTCCACTAGCATCAATCACTTCATCATCACTTTCTTCTACATTACCTACTTTAACGATTTTTCCATCCTGAATCAGGATATCTCCTTCAATGATTCCTTCTTCTTCCATTGTGTAAATCTTCGCATTTTTAATTAACATCTTTTTTTCCTTCTTCCTTTTTCTATGCAACGAATGTCAAATGTAAACTGTATGGAAACAGTCTTTTTCCTAATGTATTATATCATTTTACAGAATTATCCTAAAGTATAATTTTAAGGAAATAAAAGAAAAAGCGCGATTTGCGCTTTATTCTGTATCTGTTTGATTTTCTGTAGAATCTTTAGTATTGGACTGATCATTACTTTGATCAGATTCATCTGTACTTGTCGTTGTCGTCGTTGTACCTGCACGATAACCTGGGAATGCACCCAATACATCTGAGATATCCGCATTTGTTTCATACAATAATAAATAGTCACCATTGACTTTGGCATTGTATTCACTTTCTTTATTATTGATATTCACTTTTACTTTGCCTTTATCCGCAGCTTCTTTTAAAATCTTTTTCATGTTTTCATCTTCACTTTTTACACGATACAGATATACCCGATTGTTGTTTGCCATAAAGCTTCTACCTTCATAAGCAGCAAAATCCATTTGATCGATGTTTTCACTCTGATCATAAGCAACACCTTTTTCTTTGAAGTAGCTCATCATGTTATCGATACTGTCTTCCGTATCTTTTTTAGCGGTGTTTGCTTTGTTTTCAACCTTGTTTTCTACTTTGTTGTTGTCTTTTTTGTCATCTTTTGTACTACATGCCGCAAGCATGGAGCATAAGGCAAGTGTACATGCCATTACTTTATATTGTTTTTTCATTTGATGAAATCCTCCTGTCCTTTATAGTATGAACGAAAGAAAAATGCTTATACCTTATAGAAACAGATAATTTTCTTCATCTTTAGCAAACGCCGACAGGCTTATAAAACAGTTTTTTAATCCTTGTTCTGAAAGAGTTCCCTCCATATATCGCTGCATGGATTTTTGAAGTTTGATTTTCTGGGTATTGTTCAGATAAGGCAAATATTCATTCATCATCATACGATAACAGAGTGCCCCCTGTGTATCATCAATAGGTGTTGATAATGCCTGATCAATTAATTCATAAAATCTTCTTACTTCTAATTGCTGCGTGGTTGTAATGGTTTTAAAGATATCTAAGGAATGGCGCAAAATAAGATAACGATAATTTTTCCATACCAGTGCTTGTTGAAATTGTTCAGGATATAATATATCAAGGGCCTGTAAAGCCGCAAGATTTTTCGTCTTTATTTCTAACATCATATCCATATCCATATAACGGATATCTCTACAAAACATTAAAAACTGCTGGGCATCCAGATAGGTCGCATGTGCGCCTTTTCTTCGACTCATATCTTGCTGGCTATAGTGGATTTTCATTCTGCCATCCTTTGGCTTCCAGCTTTTTTGTACGAGCAATAATGTTTGATATAGATTTAAATCAGGAAAAGATGGTAATATCTCATGATGCAGATTATCAAAAATTACTGGAATTTGTATTTTATCTGATATGTATAAAACATCTTCTAATGTATAATAACGATCATCATTTTCGATGATCAATCGCTGTTTAATATCTTCATCAAGATGATGGAACACAAAGATAAAGCGTTGTATTGCTGCCATTTTATCACCATATATTCCACCGATATGTAAAATCAATTTACTTGTATCATCAAGCTCCATAAGATTCAAAATATCACAATGATATCGTAAATCTGCGATGGAACGTTGTAAAACATCTTCATTTATAGCATTTAACAAGGTATACTGTCCCGGATGCATACTTAATCGCATATGATAGTTTTTGGCTTTCTCTCCCAGTTTATGAAATGCTTCCTTGAATTCTTCTTTCCAATTCAACATATTGACAGGACTAGACCCAAAAGGAATCAAATCGCTGCTTAACCTGAAAAGAGCGATATGATGTTGATGGTTATATTCTAATATTTCATCTAGTACCATCAGATTATGTGTAATGATGTGATATAGATTTTCTTCTGTCGCAAATTTCATTGTACAGGTACGAAACTTTGGTAATGTATTACTCAAACACTGACAAGCATATCCAATGCGCATAGGCTCACCTCACAGAGATAGTATGGTGTTTTATTTTTTTGTATATACCTTGCCAATCTGAAAATCATAGGATATCATTATATTGGAAAAAGGAGAAAACTGGGACATGGAAAAGAAGTATTTATTTTTTGATATTGATGGTACACTGACAGACAACAGCACAAAGAAAATTGTGACTTCCGCAAAATGGGCATTAGATGAACTACAGCGAAATGGTCACTTTGTGGCAATTGCGACTGGACGTGCCCATTATAAAGCAAGGGGTTTTATGGAAAGCATAGGACTACATCACATGGTATGTTGTGGTGGCAATGGATTAGTAATCAATGATCAGCTGATACAAAATATCCCCTTAGATCGTGAAGAAGCCATTCGCACTTATGAGAAAGCTTCAGCACTTGGATATGGTGTATTAGCAATGCTGGATGATTCTATTGATGTGTATACACACAATGATGATTTTCGTAAACAGTGTGGCGATCGTAAAGAACCAACACGTTATATTATTGATGAAAATTTTGATATTCATCAGGCAAAGGAAATTTATAAATTATATGTATCCGTGCCACGAAGTGAAGAAGAAGTCTTCACAAAAGATGATCAATTAGGACATTTACGTTTTGTGGAAGATTATTTGATGTTTCAACATGATCGTAAAAAAGAAGGTATTCTGGATATGATGGAGCATTTACAAGCTGATCCAAAAGATGTGGTGGTTTTTGGGGATGACTATAATGATTTAGTTATGTTTGATGATCGCTGGCTGTCCATTGCGATGGGAAATGCTTGTGATGCATTAAAGGAAAAAGCTGATTATGTCACAGATAAAAATGTGGATGATGGTATCTGGAATGCCTGTCGTCATTTTGGATGGATTTAAAAGAGTCGCATATATTCGGCTCTTTTCTTTTGAAAAAACATATCCAAATAGGATATGCTTTTTGTTTAATCAAATTTGATTTCGTAATATTGAAAGGTTACGGTTTTCTTCAAGTGAGGCTTTCTTTCATCAAAACTGTAACGATAACTTAAGCCTAAGTCTTTGATGATTTCCCCACTCTTTACATTCTCTTTATCATGAATAGCGGATATTTTGGTAAAGCCGTTTTCTTTTGCCATATGTAAAAGGGCATTAGCTGCTTCCTTTAAATAACCTTTTCCACGATATTCATAGATCATACCGGCATTGAATTCCCCAATGCCACGGCCTGGATATAATCCATCAAGTGATATAAATCCAATAACTTTCTTGCTGGTTTTCTCTTCCAATACATAATAATATGCGATATCTCTTTCATAAACCGGTAGGATATAGGATTCTAGATATTGGGATGCTTCTTTGATAGTTGTTAATGGAAACCAAGGGCGATATCGATGTATCGTATCATCCTTGAATATTTCTAAAAAGGCTTCACAATCCTGTTTTACTGCTTTTCTTAATAACAAACGCTGTGTTTCCAGCGTAGGGGTATTGATTTTCTTTAACATTCTCATCCTCCTGCGTTTTACTATTTTAGGGTATAATTTAATTATTGTACTACACATGGGTGTAAATATCAATGTGAAATGTATCAAAATTTACATAAAATGTAAATAAAAGAAAAATATCATCCAATAATACATCTGATACATTTTGTTGTTTTCATATAAAAACCAGCAGGCATATAAAACTGCCTGCTGGAAGTATTACCTTCTGGCATTGAGTGATTGAATGAGTTTCACGATTTCATTTGGAATGGATGCAGGTTTCATTTGTGGCTTTCCTAACAAGTAACCTTGAAGGAAGTCTACCTTTAATTTCATAACCTGTTTCATCTCATCTACTGTTTCTACACCTTCCGCAATAATCAACATGCCACGTTCATGTCCATAGGATACGATGTTCTCTACAATCTTTTGTTTATCGTTATCTTTGTCTATGTTATGAATAAAACTCATATCGATCTTGATATATTTTGGTGTAATACTCAATAATAAAATTTCTGAGTTATAGCCACTTCCATAATCATCAAGAGCAAGTGCGCCATGCCACTTTTCTACGAACTTCTGTTTCTGTTGATGCAATGTTTCGTTCATTTTTTCTCCTTCAGTTACTTCAATTACTACATTGTGAAGGTATGGCTCAAATGTTTTTTCAAACTTCGCTATCATTTCCGGTGATAACATTTCACTGGCGATGGAATTAACAAAAATCTTTGTATTTTCATCAAAATAATGGTTTTTGATGTTTTCCTGATAACCCTCCATTGCTTTAAACATCGTCAATTCTTCAATTTTTCCAAGTTTTGATTCCATCTTCGCAATATTCAAAATTTCTTCAGGATTCTTCAAATTAGGCATGAAAGAGCGCATGAGCGCTTCATAAGCAAATACAGAACCATCTTTTGTGGATACGATTGGCTGGAAGTAGTAATGCAGACTTTCAGTTTCAATCAATTTTAAAAGCTCTGCACGATTTCTGCTCATATAGGAATCATTGTCATAATCTGTTTTATTGAAATTCGCAAATATGCCTTTACAAGTATGCTTTACTTTATACATAGCATAATCAGAGTATAATTGTAAATTTTTGACTGTTGTTGCATCTTTTGGATACCATGAGATACCACCGGATACTTTTATTTTAAAGGTTTCATATTTGCCTAAAGTGATATAGGATTCATCAATCCCGTGTTTTAACTCCATCAGTAATTTTCTTAAAGGTTCTTCATCTTCATAGCCAAAGAAGAATAAATAGAACTCATCTCCGGAAACCCTAGAAATCATCGTATTGGATGGACTGTATTTCACGAAGGCTTCTGTTGCTTTGCGAATATAAGTATCTCCACTATCATGTCCATAATGGTCATTGATATATTTCAGGTTATCTAAATCAACCATCAATAATGCTGCGGTTTTCAATACTTCTGGCTCATCAAATAATATCTGCATTTCACGATGGAATGCTCTACGATTCATTAAGCCGGTCAATGCGTCATGATCTCGTTCATATTCAATAATGTTTTGTTCAAGGATACGTTCAGTGACATCCTCTGCTAATCCAATGACATGATGAGCATCAAACCAGGATATGGTAAGCTCCACAAAGATGATATCATTATCTTTTGGCAGATGATACACATATTTATGTTCTTCTTTTTTCTTAATATAAGGACTCATTTCTTTCATTTTCTGACTGAACTGCTCATAGGTCATAAGCGAAGAATCAATATCGTCCTGTAAGAATACAGAGAAGAAATTATCCGTGATAAAGAAATCGTTTTTCTCCTGATCATATTCAAATCCTGCCATTTTTACACTGGCTAATTGTATGATTTTGGTAAAACGGCGAAAAGAATCTAACAGATTCTGGTTTAGTGATTCAATAGAATCTACCAGCTGATCGATTTCCGTGATATCTGTCTTTTGCAGTTTTCCATCTGTCTTTTTCTGTGTTTTCAACTGTTTTGACAAACTGGTAATTGGTGAACTTAATTTAAAGGATATCAATACGCAGCCAAGCATACCTACTCCCAGTGTAATTAATCCTGCCAGTATCAAGGAAATATTGATATGGTGTGAAAATGCCATCAAATCATCATCTTTGATCAATGACATGATTGTCCACTGTTCATCCAGATATGGTGTATTGGTATTATACAAATGCAATGTTTCTATTGCGGCATAGACTTCATCCCTGCTGTTTTCTACATAATAGCCTTCTTCTTTTTGAAGAAGTGTTAAATTCGATGTACAATCAAACAGTGTACTGTCTAAAACAGGTGAATATACATTGGCTTTTTTAGTAGTTATCCCAAGTTCATATGATGCATGACCTGAACCGTTGATTTCTTCATTTGGCAATAGTGTTGTTAGATATTCTTCTAAAATAGAAATTCCCACAACACCATAGACACGCCCTTTTGTATCAATTAGTGGTACGCTGTATGAAATAAACGGCTGTAAGGTTCCATCTAAACAATTATTGGCACTCCAATAGCCCATATCGCCTAAAGAATAGTTTTTTTGTTTTTTCAATGCGGCCTGATAAGGACGGTATAAGAATTTATAATAGTCTTTTTCATGTTTTCCAAAATTAAACAGTGGCGTCCATGAGGTATCCGTTGAAATATTTAATTTTTGTACAATGCTTGCAGGTGCACGTTCAATCAATAAATCTGCATTGCGATTACTTGCTTTGGAAGCCGGGTCCATATCTCGAATATAGATGCCAGGCTTATCACTGACATTTTCATCTAAATCGTGATTGTTGAAAATAACATAGATATCATTGACACGATTGGAACGCAGTTTTTGTATCATATCATCTGCGATTTCTGCGATCAATGGAGAAGCTTCATTAGAACCATTATCCAATTGATCAATGGAAATAATGCCCTGTTTTTCCAGCATCTCTGCTTTTGTATTAATGGTTTCTGCCAACAATGTAACATCAGACCATGTATTGTTCATTTCATTTTCTAAAAAACCTTTTTTGTTGATGACACGTTCTTGTAAAATATCTCTTGAATTTTCTTCTAGCCGTTCTACGATTCCTCCAGCATAAACGCTGATTGCCAAAATAACAATTTCGGTAATCAAAAGGATACACATCGGCACCAGAATGTGTTTCAAGATTGATTTACTTTTTACTGACCTTTTTTTCACTGCCACATGCATCCTCTTTCCTGTCTGTTATATATGTTGCTTTATTTTACAAGTTCTTTTAGCTGTGCATATGTTTCATTGTACCATGCTTCAAAATTCTTGTCATTATCAAATTGGGAAACTGCTTCTTCATAGCTCTTTCCATTCTTCATATCCGCTAAAACGCTTTTACGATCTTCGCTTGCTTTATCTGATAATGAATATTCCAATACATTTCTAGCTTTTGTACCATTTTCAAAAGCTTTGGTTGTATATAATGTAGATTGGTGAATGGTATCAATGGCTTTATCAATGATTTGTTCTGTTTCGGTTGTCGTTGTAATCTTTTCTTTGATAACATCTTTATCATTAGCTGCTTTTGTGACTGGCAGATATCCACTGTCCACAGAGAATTTCACGTTCTGATCAAGTTTTGTGAACCATTTCAAAAATTCTGCACAAGCCGTTTCTTTTGCTTCATCAGATTTCGTTACAACCATGCCAGCCCCCTGTTGTACAGCAAAAGCTTCACCGTTTTCAAATTGAGGCGCTACAAATGCGGACATTTCAATCTTATATGATTCATTATCATTTAAGATCACTTCTTTAGGAAAGAAGGTTGCCCCAGAAGAAGAACCTACAAATGCAATGATATTTCCGGTTTTGATATCATCACTACGGAATCTTCCAGATGACGCAAAATATCCTTTAATATATGGCACATAATAATTATCCCATAGTTTTTTCACGATTTCTTTATCATAATTCAATGTGACACTGCCATCTTTCATCTCGAATATCTGTACACCATTTTGTCTGAATCCAATAATGAAATAATTTGCCAGTGCATCTCTTCCAAAGAATGCTTTTCCATCATTCTTTTCTTCAGTTAAAGAGTCACTCCATTCATAATATTTCTGAGAAACCTTGGTGACACCTTCGATTGTTTTTAACTCATCTAAAGATGTACCAGTTGCCTTACTGAACTTATCCCAATCTGTCTTATTCAGCATAAAGATTTCCGTTGATTTTGCGATTGGAAAAATCTTTAAACTGCCATCATTGGAAAATTCGCCTTCTTCAATATAGCTTGGAATATATTCTTCCAGTTCTTTTTTAGTGAAATATTTTGTTAAATCAACTGCATATCCCAATCGATCGACCGTATAGGCAGTATCTGCATATGCCGCAAAGATATTTGGTATTTCTGCCGCACCTGCTTCTCCATTGATAGAATCCAATACGTTGTTTTCTAAATCATTCACATTTCCATGACCGGAAGCTTTCACAATGATTCCCTTTTCTTTACCTACTGTATCATTAAATTCCCTAATTAAATCATTGAATGATTCCTGTTGAGCACCATTATAATAATGCCACAAACTGATCTGAACCGGATGATCTGGATCTAATACATCTTTCTTACTGCTGCACCCACTTAAAACCAGCATCAGACTTAAAACTGTCGTTAGATACACTTTTAATTTTTTCATAATTTACCCCTGCCACTTTCATTATCTTTAAAGTACCACATTTTATCGCATTTGTAAATTTTTATGAAAACAATCTTATAGAAAATTGCGTTTTTTTTCGAAAATTCTTGCATATTCCTTATAATTTAAAAAAAAGGAATTCTCATAGGTAGAGAAATCCATTCTTTTATAATTGATGATACGTATCATCATCCACAGCTTCTAGCCACTCATTACTGCCATTTTCTGATGGTACTTCCACCGCAAGATGCACAAACCAGCTGTCTTTTGTGGCACCATGCCAGTGCTTTACTTCTGGTGGAATATTAACAACATCGCCTGCCTTCAATAACTGCGCATGTTTACCCCATTCCTGATAATATCCTTCTCCCGCCATAACCAGAAGAATCTGACCACCTCCATGGTGAATATGCCAGTTATTGCGACATCTCGGCTCAAAGGTCACATTAGCAATACTAACACCTTTATTCGTCAACATGGATAAATAACTCTGTCCGATAAAATACTTCGCAAATGCTTCGTTTTTCTCCCCTAATGGAAATATACCGCCATTTTTTAATTCTTCATTTTTCGCCATAATTTTCTCCTTTATACTGCCTCTTTGATACAGCGCAATGCGTTTAAGCTTCTTGGATATCCTATATAAGGAAGACATTGTGATAAGATGGATATCAGTTGTGCTTCATCATTTCCTATACGGATATTTGCTTTGATATGGGAAATCAGTTGTGGTTCACAACCACCCTGGGCTGCTAAAAAACAATACGTAATCATTTCTCTTTCCCGCAATGTCAATCCATTTCTTGTGTAATAATCTCCAAAACAGTTTTCCGCCAGCCATCGATTGATGTGTACACTTTCTTTAGGTCCGCTTTTATAAAAGTCTTTCATATGCTCTCCAAAGATATCGACCTGTGCCTGTGAACCTTTCTTTAAACGAGTTTGTTTGCTTGTTGTAGATTGTGATGGAAGTGGCAGATTTATTTGTTTCTGTTTAAGAATATCATTTGCCTGCTTGATAAATGGATACACCTTTCCATATCCCAAATATGCACATGCCTGATATAACAGCTCCTTTAGTTCTATAGCCTTTAAAGATACCTCTAATGTATCCTCAACGATACAGGTAAACACATCCAGTGCCTGACATCCAACAAGACTGGCGCAAATCGCTAATGTACGTGTACGCTCATCCAATCCAGTTTCATCTTCTACATCCTTTAGAAACAGATCCATGCGTTCTATAAATTCCATATCTGTGTCCCATAGATTTTTTAAACATGTTTTCATATATCCTGCCTTCTTTCTTTTGATTTCTGACAAATCCATTGTAAAAGAGGAATGATATAATGTCTAATGCTTCATTTCTATAAAGTATCATGCTTTTTAAGCATGAAAAAAGAATCACTAGGATTCTTTTGTAAAAGCTTCTTTTAGATTTTCTAGAAGTTTATGTGCGGCAGGTGAAAATAACTGATGCTTCTTCCATACCAGTACCACACCTGTTTCAAGTGTTGGAGAAAAAGGGCGAAAACACAAAATGCTGTGTTCATCTGTGGGCGCAAGCTTATCAAAACAGATCACATGTCCCATGCCCTGCTCTGCCATAATTGCCGCATTATAAATCAGATTGTATGTGGATATAATCTGCAGGTGCTCGTATTCCTCATGAAACCAGCTGGCAATTTCATTTTGTACGATGGCTCTTCTGGTAATAATCAGATTTTCATTTCTTAAATCATCTGGTGTAATGACGTTTTTTTGCGCAAGCCGGCTGTCTTTTCTTGTAAGAACTCCCCATGTTTCTTTATAGGGCAGGCGGATAAAATCATATTTATCTAATTGCACTGGTTCCATCAATAAGGCAAGATCAATCAAGCCTTTATCAATCTTCTCTTTGATATCATCTGCATTGCCGCTAAACATATGGAAATTGGTGAACGGATATTGTTCATGGAAGGTTTTCATCACATCTGCCATCATACGCATGGCCTGGGTTTCCCCACTTCCGATAAAAATATCTCCAGATATCATTTCTTCCCGATTCGCAAATTCTTTTTCTGTCTTATCTGCCAGATCAATGATATCCTCTGCTCTTCTTCTTAGCAGCATGCCTTCTTCTGTTAATGATATTTGATTTTTTCCTCTGATAAACAGCTGGGTATGCAGCTCTTCTTCCAGCTGAATCAATTGTCTGGATAACGTAGGCTGGGTAATGTGCAGGATATTGGCAGCACGTGTAATATTCTGTTCTCTTGCGACTGTTAAAAAATAACGAAGGACACGTAATTCCATGAGCATCCACCTCTTTCATTTACTTCTTATTTTACCATTGCCTGCTGATTGAAACAATCTTTTCTATACTTATTATACATAAAATGTTACATAAATCTAATACCTGTGAATTATAACTCTTCATGCTTTTCAGGCATAAAGAAAAGACCCTATGGTCTTTTACTCGTTTGGAAAATTTACTGAAATGCCACTATTTTTTCCTCTGTATAATTCATTATCCGCTTTTGCGATAAATTCAAAGAAATCATCCATATCTTTTGGTATCGCATAGTAACAGCCAATGGTTATGGAAATAGTCTTTTCATAATGCAATGTCTTGGCATGTTCCATATGCAGCTTCTTGACTTCCTGATAAAGATGCTGGGCAATCTGTTTTTACATAAGCGACTTCTACATCATAGAAAAAGCCTAAAAATTCATCTCCACCATAACGTACAAAATATATTTGATCATTACATAATATCCGCATGATTTCAGCGATATCATGAATACAATGATCTCCACTCACATGTCCATAATAGTCATTGTACTGTTTAAAATCATTGATATCCGCAATCAAAACCCCAATGTTTTTACCTAAAGTTTTCGCTTCTTCAAATAATGGCACCAGTTTTTGTGAAAAGATGGTACGATTATATAAACCAGTCAGCGCATCATGTTGCGCAAGCTTTTTATACTTTAAAGACTTTTTCTTCATCTCTTTCTGACGCCGTTTCATATCACGCATTTTCAACTTCAGATTCATGCCTTCTAACAACATTTTTTCCTTTTCTCTTTCATTCTGTCTGGCAAGTTCATAGTAGATTTCTAGTAGATGATATAATTGCTGCTCATTTTCTATCATTTTACAAAAAGCAATACCACATTCGATTACCTTGATTTTTGCCTCTAACAAATCCAGTTTGCTCGCAATATTTCCTAACAAAGTCAATACTTCTTTAAATTCATTTATCAATGCTTTATCCATCAATGTGTCAATCTGTCCCAGGACTTCCAAGAAGGTATTGATATTCATATCTCCTCTTTTGCCACATTCACATATTTGTATCAATTGTTTTTTTACTTCTTCTATATCATGATTATGATAACTGATTAGTGCTTTTATAATCCCCATGTGGGCACGATTTTCTTCAAGGATGGAAAGTTCTGTATGTATTTCTGCATATTCATAGTAATATGTTGCCTGTTTAAAATCACCTATTTCACATTGAATCAATGCCAGATTCAATACTTCCATTAAAAATTCTTCTCCACCTGCATTTACATTATTCTTTAATGCCTGTTCAAAATAGGTAGCTGCTGTCGCATAGTCATGTAGACCATCATATATACATCCAATATTATTATAAAAGACACTGGATGTTTTATGGTCGTTATTTTTTTCGGCAACATCTAATCCTTCCAGATAGTATTGTAACGCCTGCATATGGTCATTGCCTTTATTATCATATACAACACCCATCAGATTATAACATTTCGCAAATTCACTTACATAGGGCTGATTCATCAAATGCTGAATACCAGTAATCGCATGGCATAAACATTGTTCCAGATTGGCATTTTCATAATATAACTGGGCTTCATAATAAAAATGTCTCCCTTTTACTGCATTACCTTCACTTTCCAGATACTTCATCTGTTCAATGATTTGTTTTGCTTCCAGCGGTTTGGTATTTCTGACTTCAAAATATAATTTGATCAACCCTTCATATTCCATTTCCATCATCCTCTAAGAACTTTATTCAATCATATTATACCTTTTTAGATAAAGAAAAACCATCTTAAGTAATGTTTTGTTTACAAATTTTTCCAGTTTTTTAAAATTTTTTATTTAAAAAGCAGGAATTCCTCCTGCTTTTCATGTATTTATGATAAAATGACACCTTTAAAAATTGTAAAATATAAAATTGCCAATATCGCAATCGGTGCTAAGTAACGAATACTGAAGGACCATATTTTACGTAATGGAAAGCGCAGCGCTCCCTCATTTTCAATCTCGTAAATCGCTGGCTTTACACCCCATACCCATCCAACAAATATACAGAAACAAAGAGCACCTAATGGAATCATCAGGTTGTCAGTAAATTTCTCCATCACTGCATTCATTGGCAGCATCTGTAAACCATTTCGCATATCAAACCATGGCAGGTTGATTCCCCTTGTTTCTAATTGTGACAAGGAATACCCAACAGATAACAGTGTCAATGGCACAAACAGCCATGCGACTGCTTTCTTTCTCGTAATATGAAATTCTTCACTCATAAAGGCGATAATACTTTCTAAGATACTGATGGCACTGGTCAAAGCAGCTAAAAATAACAAGATAAAGAATACTGCCCCAAAGATAATGCCACCAGGTATAGACGCAAATACATTAGGTAATGCCATAAATGCAAAACCACCACCCATGCCAAGGCCATCTGCTCCCATGGTCACAAAGACAGCAGGAATAATCGCAAAAGCCGCAAGGATTGCCACAATTGTATCCAATATACAGATCCACACAGCACTTTGAAACAAGTTCTCTTGTTTACCTACATAGGAACCATAAGTTATCAAAATACCCATTCCCACAGATAAAGAGAAGAATGCCTGTCCTACAGCCGCAACCAGCATATCCGTATTGAATGTAGAAAAATCAATATGCAGCATAAATTGAATACCTTCCATTGCCCCTGGCAATGTCATTGATCGTATAGCAGTTCCAATCAGAAGGATAAATAAAGCTGGCATCAATATCTTACTAATCTTTTCAATTCCATCCGATACACCTTTGATGATGATAAAGATACATAATCCTAAAAACAACAATCCCCATAACACTGGTTCTATTGGTTTCGTTATAAAGTTCACAAAGAAATCTTGATATTGTGTTGCTGTGCCTGAAAAATGTGCCCCGCCAATATATACCCCGATATATTTCATAATCCAGCCGCCAACGATACTGTAATACGATAAAATCACAAATAATGTAATGATACCAATGACACCTGCAAACGTCCATTTCTTATTCAATTGATGAAATGCACCAACGGCATTCTTTTGGGTAGAACGTCCTATCGCAAGTTCTGCCAGCATGATCGTTAAGCCGATTACAGCCACCACAATGATATAAATCAATAGAAACAATCCTCCACCATTTGCGCCTATCTTACCAGGGAATTTCCAGATATTTCCCAAACCTACCGCAGAACCAGCAGCAGCTAAAATAAAACCTAAATGATTAGTAAAGTGTACCCTTTGTCAAGGACAATTAAAAAAAAACCAGTGTAAATCTTAA
>NZ_QVFL01000026.1:0-42367 GCF_003434225.1 Absiella sp. AM29-15 | reverse complement strand
TCATCAAAATTGTTGGCTTTTCATTTCTATTTTCGTTTGTTTTGTATATAATAATACCCGAATAATAAAGGAGAATCATATGAAACTACAAGAACTTTCAACATATAGAAAAAAGCTTTCTTCCACTGATTTTATATATCGTGCAGATTTATTTAGCAAAGCCATATGGGGTGATATGGGAGAGGATTGTGCATCCATCCATGTAAGTGCCCAAGATGATCACTGGCATTTGCATTTTATCCGTACCCAAAGTGGAGAACCATATCCACTTGCGGACACTGTCTGCAATGTCATAGATGAATATGAAAAGGATTTGGATGATGAAACATTATTTGATCTGTTGTCCATGCATCAATTGATTCAGGATTTTCAGACAAGCATTCCCATGTGTCAAATAAAAAAATAAACTTTTTTTCTCCAATCATAGATATGTGTGAATTTCGGTGTTAAGATACAGGTAGAGATATTCATACGATTGTAAAGGAGGTATGAGGTATGTTAAAAGAACAGTTAGAACGCATGCAGCATGGTCTTGGCTTTATCGCAGCTCTTGATCAAAGCGGAGGCAGCACACCAAAAGCATTACGTCTGTATGGCATTGATGAAACACAATATCATAACGATGAGGAAATGTTTGATTTAATTCATGAAATGCGTACCCGCATCATTACGAGTCCTGTATTTACAAGCGAACACATTCTGGCAGCCATCTTATTTGAAAATACGATGGATCGTAAAATCTGTGGTGAATATAGTGCAGATTATCTGTGGAATGTGAAAGGAATCCTGCCAATCTTAAAGGTGGATAAAGGGCTGGCACCACTTGAAAATGGTGTACAGTTAATGAAACCTATTACCAATCTGGATGAGTTATTGATCAAAGCAAAACAACGTCATATCTTCGGCACAAAGATGCGTTCTGTAATTAAGGAAGCCAATCCACAAGGCATCGCAGAAATTGTAGAGCAGCAGTTCGCAATCGCTCATCAAATTGCTCTGGCTGGCTTTATCCCAATTCTAGAACCAGAAGTTGATATTCATGCACCAGATAAAAAGGAATGCGAGGTATTATTAAAGGAAGAAATCATCAATCATTTATCTATGCTGGATGACAATATCCATATCATGTTTAAATTAACGATTCCAGATACACCAGATTTCTATCGTGCCTTAATGAGTGATCCTCATGTTGTACGTATTGTGGCTTTATCCGGCGGTTATACCCGTCAGGAAGCAAATGATAAACTGGCACAGAATCATGGCTTAATCGCAAGCTTCTCCCGTGCATTAACACAAGGATTGCACATTGATCAAAGTGATGAGGATTTCAATGCATTATTAAAAACTTCTATCACTTCCATTTATGAAGCATCTATCTTATAGTCTATGGGGTATCCAAATCGGATACCCTTTCTAAAGGAGCTAACATATGAAAAAAAACGAACAAAACGTCCATACCTATATACAAAGCTTTCCTGCTCATGTGCAAGTAAAGCTACAGAAACTAAGAGAGATTATAAAACAATGCGATCCTGATGTAGAGGAAAAAATCGCTTGGGGTGTTCCTACCTTTTATGACCATGGCTACCTTCTTCAGATTGCTGCCTATCAAACATATATTGGATTTTACACAAATCCTGAAGCCTTACAGCACTTTGAAAAACGATTAGCCCCATATAAAACCAATCATAAAAACACAACGCGTCTACCTTTAGATGTTGACATTGATGAAACACTTATCAAGGATATGGTCACGTATTGTGTACAGATGAATCGAAAGAAATCTAAGTAATGGCTATCATTTCTAAAATTGTAAATTTTCTATTGTAAAATGAAACACAATCGTCTATAATGCAACTGTACGCAGAGTAGAGATAAAAGCGTTAAGTACCCACGAACGGGGAGTTGTCGTGTGGGCGAAAAGGTTTCCTTGCGGTTTTTATCTCGCATCCCGCTGTTGCAATAGAAAATCAATACCTCTTTTTCTATATGCAATATGGAAAAGGAGGTATTTTTATATGAACTTTGCACATGAATGTTTATCAGTACCCAGTCTGATCAAAGAATCTATGAAGGAAAATAAAAAGGTAAAATCCATTTGTGGATGTGCCATGTTAACAGCATTAAATGTTTCCGTTGGTGCCTTGTATATCCCGATTTCCCCAACCCTTCGCATTGGCTTCTCCAGTGTATTTGCCGGTGTGAGCGGTATGGTTTATGGGCCAATGTTGACAGGTTTTGCCGGTGTGATCGCAGATACATTAAAGTATATGATCCGTCCAGATGGTCCTTATTTTCCTGGCTTTGCCATTAATGAATTTTTAACTGGCTTTATTTATGGATGTTTCTTTTATAAAAAGAAAATCACATTACCAAGAGTCATTATTGCACGTGCAGTAATTACCATCTTTATCAACCTGATTTTAACCTCCCTATGGTTGAATATCCTGTATCAATCCCCTTTATTCACAATGATTCGTTTAATCAAAAACATTGTGATGTTCCCTGTTGATGTCGCTATTTTATATTTTGCGTTAAAGGGTGCACAACGGGTAAACCTGAAATAGAAAAAGCATTGACGTCATCATTTTTTCAAACTATACTATACTTAGAAAATGTTTATTAAAGGAGATGAAATGATGCTGCCATTATTGATTTTCATCGTTCTATGTTTCATTTTGGTATATCTCATTCAAATATTGAGTCAGCTAAAAGAAATGAAAGAAATGATGCGCACAAAGCAATTAACAGAATTAAATCAAGTATTAGACGATTATGAAGAAAAGGAATGAAAACACGTTCATTCCTTTTTTATCATCTTTTCCACATCTTCTAAAGCAGGAATTGCAACATTGCCACCCAGCTTTTCTGTGGATAATGCTGCTGTGGCACTGGCAACTTTTAAGATTTTTTCCATATCCCATTTCTTCATCACACCATATGCATAAGCCCCATGAAAGATATCTCCCGCACCTGTTGTATCCAGAGCCTTTACCTTAAATGCCGGTAAATGTATGATTTCATCCCCTTTTCCATATAATAAACCATCTTCTCCAAGGGTAACAACAATTTGTTTCTTATTTAATTTTCTCAAGCTCACAAAGGTATCCACAACACTTTGTGGGTTTTCTTTATCGATGGTGATGCCACTATATTGACGGGCAAAATCCTGTGAACAAACCAAATGATCTACCATAGCGCCTAATAAGCGGGTTTCCTCTTTACATGTGCCTGCATCAAGTACAGATATCGCATCAGGAAAACGTGTCAATGCCTCTAAGCTTGCCTCCATTTCATGACCATCTAATAAAATTACATCACAGGAAGAAGGATATTGAAATTCACATGGATGTAATTCACCCGGACAGTTAAAAATTGTACGACTGCCATTTTCCGCATGGGCGATAATCGTGGACACAGGTGTTTTAAAATCTTCTAGTTCCTTTATATAACGAGTATCCACGCCCTGTGCTCTTAATGTCTGTAAAATCTTTTCTCCATAAAGATCATTTCCTACTCTGGAAATCAACGCACTATCCTCCTGCCATTTCGCACAAAGACTGGCAGCATTGGTCGCAGGTGCTCCTACACATTCCATCGTTTCATAAATACGATACTTTTGATTTTCTATCAAATCTTCATGAATCACATATGTAATATCATATGCACTCTGTCCTATACATAAAATCATAACAATTTCTCCCTTTTCTTATTTAAGCTCTTTATATATGTAATTTCTAACTTCACTAATAAAATACAATGAACCCGTCACAACACAATCTTTTCCCTGTGCCATGGCATCTTTAATCGCACATCGATAATCTTTTTCATATTGGATATGTCCACGTTTTTCCAGCACATGTACATCTAATGCACGTTCATTATAAAATGGAGTTACCACGATATCGCTTGTTAATGTTTCTAGTATATCCAGCATTTCTTCAAAGTTTTTATCTTTCAATACTGAAAAAATCACACGAATGTTTTCATGCCCCTGCAGACTTTCCACAAGTGCTTTGATACCATGTGCATTATGTGCCCCATCCAACAACAATAATGGTTTTTCCTGTATGATTTCAAAACGCCCGATCCAGTTTGCCTTTTTTAACCCTGAACGAAGCTGTGCTTCATTTACAGATATCCTTTGTTTACGATTCAGATAATCAATCACTTCTATACATAATGCCGCATTTTTACTTTGATAAGCCGCATGGCTTTGTAAATGTACTTGTGCGTAGCTCCCATAATCAAACACGATACCATCAGGATATTCCTTCAAATTAGTAATATCCCCTGTGATAAACATTTCACTTCCAGCATCTGTCACATGTTTTTGAAACACCGCAAGACAGCCTGCATCATGTTCTCCAGTAATCAAATCAATACCAGATTTTATAATACCCGCCTTTTCATTTGCGATTTTCTCTTTGGTATCCCCCAGAAACTCCATATGATCTAAGCCGATATTGGTAATGATGGATACCATTGGTCTTAAGATATTGGTTGAATCCAGTCTACCACCCATACCTACTTCAAATACACAATAATCCACCTGATGTTTCAAAAAATACAGTATCGCAATACATGTGTCAATCTCAAACATGCTTAAATCCCATTTCATCCATTCTTCATAATGGGCATTGCTGATATCCAGAAACTCCTGTTCATCAATATATACATCGTTGATACGGATACGATCATAATGCGTAATCATATAGGGGGAAGTAAAACTGCCAACCGTATATCCTGCTTCTTGCAGCACACTGCGGATATCGTTGGTGGTAGATCCTTTTCCATTGGTTCCTGCGATATGAATCGTTTTTAACTGTCCCTGTGGATTTCCCAGAGTATCCATATATTTTTTAAAATGTTCTAATCCATATCCTCTGTTTTTACGCTGTTCAATTTGCGCTACAACCTCATCTGCACATGTAAACTTCATCATTCTTCAATCTTCCATTCTATCGGTGTTCTGCCCATTTCTTTTAAATACGCATTGGTTTTTGAAAAAGGACGGCTGCCAAAGAAACCACGACTTGCGCTTAATGGTGATGGATGTGCAGAGGTGATGATTTTATGCTGGGGATTGGTAATCAGTTCTGCTTTCTTCTGTGCCCAGTTTCCCCACAATAAAAACACAATACCACTTTCATGTTCGTTCAACGCCTGAATTGCATGGTCTGTAAATGTTTCCCAGCCTTTTTTCTGATGGGAACCAGCTTTTCCTTCCACCACACTCATTACCGCATTCATCATAAACACACCCTGCTTCGCCCAATCAATCAAATAGCCATGTGATGGCATATCGATATCCAAATCTGTTTTTAATTCTTTATACATATTTCGTAAACTTGGTGGTATCTTCACACCTTTTCTTACTGAAAAGCACAATCCATGGGCCTGCCCTACTTCATGATAGGGATCTTGTCCTAGCATTACAACTTTTACATCTTCATAAGAACATGCCTTGAAACAGGTAAATAAATCCTCCTTTGGTGGGAAGATTGTTTTTGTCTTATATTCTTCTTCCAGAAACTGCATCAACTGTTGATAATACGGCTGTGCTTCTTCCTGTGTAAAAAATTCATCCCATGATTTCATTCTATCAACTCCTAGCCTGTTTATTATATCATAACCATTTATGTATTGACATCCTGAAAGAGTAGGTCTATACTTTAGATTGTTCTAAATAGAACTAAATTGGAGGTGTCCTATGCAAAGTGAATTTCTTTTTAATATCTCTTTAATCAAGCATTTGTATGATCAGCATATGGAAACTGTTGTACAAGCTTATGATATCAAACGAAAAGAACTGGATATCCTGTTGTTTCTTGCCAATAATCCCGGTTATGATACTGCCAGCGATATCATTCATCGTCGTGGAATTGCGAAGTCCCATGTTTCCACATCCGTACAACATCTGATTGAAAAAGGCCTGATCTACACTGATAAACTAGAAGGCGATAAGAAAAAAATTCATCTTCATTTATGTCCTGATGCTAATGCAATCATACAAGAGGGACGAGAGGCACAGAAGAAGTTTTATCATGTATTAATCAAAGATTTCACAAAAGAAGAAGTCATGACACTTCAAAAACTGTTTAAAAAGATTGAACATAATATGCAGAATGCGGGTAAATAAGAAAGAGGGAAGAATATGTTATTTAAGTTTGTAATTTGTTTTATCGCCGGTATTGGCGCTGGTTTAGGTACTGGTTTTGCGGGAATGAGTGCTGCGGCTGTCATTTCTCCCATGCTCATTGCATTTCTAGGAATGCCTGCCTATGAAGCCGTTGGTATCGCTTTGGCATCGGATGTCTTAGCCAGTGCAGTTTCTGCTTATACATATGGAAAGAATAAAAATTTAGATATCAAAAATGGTATCGTGATGATGATTACCGTATTGATTTTCACAATGGTAGGAAGTTATATTTCTTCCCTTGTGCCAAATGATGCCATGGGTGGTTTCTCTACCTTTATGACATTGTTGCTAGGTATTAAATTTATTGTACGACCAGTTATGACAACCAAAGAAGCCATGGGCGATGTTGATCCAAAGAAACGGTTTATACAATCTGTTTTATGTGGCATCCTGATTGGATTTATCTGTGGATTCATTGGCGCAGGCGGTGGTATGATGATGCTGTTGATTTTAACCAGTGTCCTTGGCTATGAATTAAAAACAGCAGTAGGTACCAGCGTATTCATTATGACATTTACCGCATTAACTGGAGCTGTTTCTCACTTTATGATTGGTGGAGCGCCTGATGTATGGGCACTTGTATTCTGTATTGCTTCTACACTGTTATGGGCAAGAATTGCGGCATTATTTGCGAATAAAGCCAAACCTATTACATTGAATCGTGCAACTGGTATCGTTTTAACAGTGTTAGGATTAGGTATCATTGCGGTAAATTATCTATAACAAAATGACATGGCGAATTGCCATGTTTTTTTGTATCTTATACAATTCATCTGTATTTTATACAAAAAGTCTTTTCATATCGCTTCACAAAAGGTACACTATAGGTAGAAAGCGTATATATGAGGGAGAATCATCATGAACCATTACATCAAAATTAAAGTAAAATATCTTATTCTTACACTTATTGTAGTAGTACTAGCTTGTGGCATTCATGTATTTTATATATGGTGTGCAGATCATCCAGAAATTTGTATCAGTGTAGGTGGAGGCAGTGCAGGTAGAAATTTAAAAATAGAAGCACCTTATATCTCATTTTTTGGCAAAAATGGAATTGATTCTTCTGCTTCCGCAGAATTAAAACTCTTTATGATACACTCGACGCATGAAGTTGTCTGTTCAAATTTAAAAGATGAATATAAAGCCTCTGATATTAAGTTGGATATCGAAGAACAGGACAAACAGTTGCTTTTGAAATACCATGGAACAGCAACCACATTTGATGGAAAGACGGTTGACTTTAAAAGAGAAGAAACAGTTTACTTTGATTTAGATGCAGAAATCACTCGTCATAATTGATCATCTTAAAAAGACACGTTGATGTCTTTTTTTATCCTTAAAACACAAAAAAGCGGATATCTTTTTATCCGCTAATTTTATATTATATATCCTTTGCAATCTCATAACCACGATGGATTGCATCTTTGATATTACCAACTTTTTCTGCATCACCAATGATATGATAGTGTGTATCTGCTTCCTTCAACATATTTTCCATTGCTGGATCAATTCGATATCCTGCCGCAAATACAAGGGTATCCGCATCGCTAATACAATGCTCTTGGCCATCTTTTTCATACCAAATATTTGTTTCATCTACTTTGGTAACCTTGGCTTTACATACAACTTCTACACCTTTACTCATCATACGCTGTACCAACAGGCTTCTTCCCGGACCACTTTCATTCATGATAATTTCATCTGCCATTTCTAAAATGGTAATGGCTTTATTTCTTGGGAAGCGATCATTCACAAGTGGCGCAAGATAATCTGCTGTTTCACATCCAACAGAGCCTCCACCAATGATCACAACTTTACGACCTGGCACTGCTTTACCCGCAAGGATATCATCTGCACTCATCCATTGTTTAAAACCAGTAAAGGCATTGATGATGATTGGTTTTGCGCCTGTTCCTGCAATAACTTCATAACCAGCAAATTCATTTTCCAGCATTTCTTTTGTGACTGGTGTAGATAAACGAATTTCCACGCCTGCATGCTGAAGTTTGCGACGCATATACTGTGTAACTTTAGTCAGGTCTTGTTTTGCGATTGGTACTGCCGCAATATTTAACTGTCCACCTAAATCGTTTTCAGCTTCACATAGAACCACATGATGTCCACGTTTTTTCGCAACATAAGCAGCTTCCATACCAGCAGGTCCACCACCAATGACCAAAACATTTTTCTTCTGGTTAGCTTCTGTAATGGTATCTTCATTTTCAAGCTCCAAGGATGGATTGATACTGCAGGCAACACGTTTTCCAAACATGATACCATTTAAACAACGAAGGCATCCAATACAAGGTCGTATATCCATTTCATTTCCTTCCATTGCCTTATTCACAAATTCTGGATCACATAGGTTGGCACGACCAATCATACAGATATCAGTTTTGCCATTGGCAATCAATTCATCCGCAATCCAAGGTTCTGTGATACGCCCAACACTGGCGATAGGAATATTTACATGCTTCTTGATTTCTTCCGCAAGCAATGCATGAGATCCCTGTTTTGTTCCAGGTGCTGGAATAGAGCTTCCACGTTTGATCGTTGTACCACCAGATACATGGATAAAATCAGCACCAGCGTTTTCTATCTGTTTAGCAATATAAATACCATCATTCAGGTTTAATCCACCATCACTGTATTCATCACCTGATATTCTTACATCAATGATGAAATCTGTGCCACAAACTTTTCTTACTTCTTCAATCACTTCTAACGTTAAACGTAAACGGCCATTGATATCTCCGCCATATTCATCTGTTCGTTTATTATACAAAGGTGATAAGAAGCCACCTAATAAGCCATGTGCATGTGCAGCGTGAATTTCTACACCATCGCCACCAGCCTGTTTGACTCTGGCAGCTGCTTCACCGAATTGTTTGATAATGACTTTCAATTCTTCAATCGTAACTGGTCGTGGTGCTTGTTTTAAATAACTTGGTCCTACAGTAGAAGGCGCAATCAACTGTGGTGTGCCTGGAAGTGGAAAAGCCATATAAGCTGGATGAAATAATTGTGGCATGATTTTAGCGCCATATGTATGTACTGCATCCGCAAGTTTTTTCCAGCCTGGAATATAAGAATCATCAGCGATAGAAATATCTCCTGGCAAATAGATATAGGTTGGCTCAACTGTTGTGACTTCTGTGATAATTAATCCTACACCACCTTTTGCTCTGGCAGCATAATGTGATACCAATTCATCTGTGATATAGCCTTTATTTGCTAGATTGGTAGATATCGGTGGCATAAAAACACGGTTTTTCACAACCGTTTCCCCGATTTGGATAGGTTCAAATAAATGTGGATATTTGTTCATAGTTTACATCTCCTTCATGTGTTAATTGTAACATATCAAGAAAATGTAATCGTTATCATAGGTTGATAAAAAAGGTTATTATTTGCTATTATTCAACTTTTCACAAGTTATAATACAACAAAATTTGACTGATTATTTCCGTTTTATGACGACTTCCAACATATTCTGTTGGGTAGATAACACACTTTGATATTCTGATGCATTTTTAATTTGACATATAATTCCCCCTTGCTGCTTGATAATTTTGACCTGCTCATCTTCATATACCACTTCTTTTATCTCCATCAAAAGATGGGCTAACAGCTTTTTCAGTGCATCATCAAATACCATTTCCTGTTCATGTAATTCATTTCCAACTTTCATATTGCGTTTAAAACGTTTACGATATACACTTGGCACAACCCCATACATCTCTTTAAACACACTCGTATAGGATTTTGAATTTGGCATGCCACATGCTGCTGCGATTTCTTCGATACTGTCTTTCCCCTCTAATAAAGCTTCTAATGAAGCACGTATTCTGACATAAGCCAGATACTTTACAAATGGTATGCCTGTATATTTCTTAAACAGACGTGATGTATAAGATACACTAAAAGATAAGGTATTTGCAACATCTTCTAAGTGTAAATCTTCTTCATAATGTTGATCAATATAACGAATTGCCTTCATATAATTTTCATGATGTGTAGACTGAAAGGGTAGGTTTTCCACAGGATATTTACGATTTGCGGCCACATTGACAAGCTCCATCATAATCGCATTTAATTCAAACAAATTATTCTGTTCTTCCATCAAATGAACAATTAATTGCGCAATCATGTGTCTTAACTTTCCATAAACTTTTGCGTTCTCAACATCTGTACAGATCATGGATTGAAAAGCATCCTTCACTATTGGTACCATTGCTTCAGAAAACCTTGAGAAGTCTACATGAATCGTTAAGATTACATGTTCCCCTTCACCTATTTTTCTTATCATATGAATATCATCCGGGGCAATCATCACAAGCTCATGTTCTTTGATGATTCTAGTAAAATGATCAGACAATGCTTCATATTCTCCCTTTAATACATAGGATATCTCTAAACTGCTTTGTCGTGAAAACACCTGTCGATCAAAACTATTAATACTAAGACTTAAAGGGTAATTAAACTTCTGCCCTGAAAAGTCATAATAGTAATTCATATTCTGCACAATATCACTTCCAATCCTACTAGAAGAAGTATATCATATTATTTTGATTCTAAGCGCACAAAAAAAGCTTTTACTTCCCAAAGCATCAAACAATAATCATTGAGTTTTCAATGATATAGTTTATATACAAAAAAAACAGAGATTCAATTTCATCTCTGTTTCCTTCCAACTGAGGCTATGGTTCTCCGATATACTTCATGGATAATTTAGCATCCATCTAAAGTCAATACTACGATCCTTGCTCTTAAATTACTTCTTCAAACAACGGTTTGATTTTTTTCTTTGTCATAAAGAATGCAATTACCAAAATCAAATAAGTGATATCAAAATTGCCCGGTGAAACAATCTTCACAACGATACAAGCAGCCAATGATGAAACATCCATCTGCATAAAGAAACTGTCAAAATCATAACGCTTAATAATTCTTCTACGTATCATGAAGTTCTGGAAGGAAATACCACCAGCGATACATCCTACTATCACATCTACAATGTAATTTACCAAAAACTTCTGCATTAATAAATTCTTAAAGAAGAACAATACAATACAGGTTGCGAATACATACCAGATACTACTGATCTGAAACTTTTCCCAATCTTGATCACGAATCTTCTTTTTCATTTCTTTATACGCATGACCTTTGGAATTCTTTTGGATATAATCCTTTACATCCTTTGGAATAACCATGGTCACTTTTTTACCATCTTGCATACCTTTTAAACAATCTTCCAAAGCAATGTTTGCGATGATATTGATATCTGTATCACTTTTCTTGGATTTCATCAAACTATCATAGACACGATTAAATCCTGCAAGATATTCTTCATCCAGTTTTTTCATTAAATGCAGATTATCTACATGTATTTTCTTTTTTTTCTTTGCCATTATTAGTCTTGTACCTCAATACATTCACTATCTGTGATGTGAAGATTTGTATCATAGAAGCATGTCAAAGCATCAATCATATATTGAGAATCTTTGATTCCAGCTGTTTCATATGAAGAATGCATAGCAAGCTGTGCAAGTCCGATATCCACTGTATGCATAGATACTTTTTGACTTGATAAATTTCCAAGTGTACTGCCACCTGCTGCATCACTTCTGTTTGCGAAATGTTGTACAGGTACAC
Organism: Absiella sp. AM29-15; assembly: GCF_003434225.1. NCBI lineage: Bacteria > Bacillati > Bacillota > Erysipelotrichia > Erysipelotrichales > Erysipelotrichaceae > Amedibacterium > Absiella sp. AM29-15. The sequence continues at coordinate 30,510 of NZ_QVFL01000026.1, read as the reverse complement.
CTGCTTTTTCACAAATGCCACTAAATACTGCAGAGCTGATTGCATCTGTTGTATATTTCTGGTTTGCGCTATATTTGATGACGATTCCCTTATTCATGTAAGTACAGTTTTCTGCGTCTGTTTTTTCAGGATGGTTAGGATGTACAGCATGTGCATTATCACAAGACACCATAAAACTCTTCGCAACTGCACGATAGTAATCTTCCTTCGCAAAACCTAAATTATCGTTGATTCTTTGCAATACATCAAACAAGAATGTTGAACATGCCCCCTGTTTAGTACCTGAACCAACTTCTTCATTATCGAAACAAGCAAATACATTTACCGCATGATCATTCTTACTATTGATCATTGCCTTTAATGATGTAAATGCACATTGTAAATCATCCAGTTTCGGTGAAGAAATAAATTCTTCTTTTGCGCCCCAGATGCTAGGTGCCATACGATTATATAAATATAAATCAGTACCGAAAATATTTTCTTTGCTTGTGCCTAATGCTTCTGCAATCAATGCATAATAATCACCTTCTCCACATTCTCCAGCAGAGAATAACGGCAGCATATCTACCTGATTATTGTATTTCATTCCACTGTTTACTTCACGATTCATATGAATTGCGACATTTGGAATCAATACCAAATCTTTATCAAAAGATAACAGCTTGCTTACGAAACTGTTTCCTTCTTTCACAAGTACACGTCCAGCTAATGACAATGGTCGATCCATCCATGTTGCACAAAGCATACCGCCATAGCCTTCTGTATTTAACTGTAAGTATCCACCTTTTCCTTTTAATTCCGCAACTTCTTTTACTTTAAAAGTTGGAGAATCACTGTGAGATGATGTTACCTGATAGTGATAATCATCTAATGTATTACCAATCTGGAAAGCAATTAATGATGAACCATTTCTTGTGGTAAAATACTTTCCACCTTTTTCTAATTTCCAATTTTCACATTCTCTTAATTCTTCATATCCAGCTTCCTTCAACATCGCTTTCATACTGTCTACAGCATGAAAACAGCTAGGGCTTTTCTGAATAAATGTTAATAATTCTTTTGCTGTATCTTTATACATGATTTTACCTCCTGATAGATTTTTTCCTGTTTTAGTATAACACAAAAGTTCATGATTATATAGTGAAAGACAAGATATCGCTATCTTGCCTTTTTTGTTTTAAGCATTTGTTTTTTCGCGTTTTTTGATCATTGGCAGAATCAACCCCAATGCAGTCAATACGATTGGTGTAATAACGTTCAACAATGTTGTAAATAAGTCGCCTTCTTTGTACATTCCAAGAATACAACAGAATGCTGTAACGAAGAAGCACCAGAATCCAAAGAAATAAGCAACTTTCTGGTTCTTCACAAACTTATACTCTGGATTAAATTTCTTAATCTTCTTACGCAACATAATGTAAGCTAAGAATACCCATAAATAACGCATTGGCATAGTGACAGAGTTTAACTGTGTCAACTGACGAAGTACTGTATCCGCACTAGGTACCAAAGCCTGAATCAGAATAATAGAACCTGATAAAATAACTACCATCCAAATACCGTTTACATAAGCTCCATATTTATTCTGTTTCAATAATTTTGTAGGAATAAACTGTCTAGCATCTTCATTGTCTAACAACATACGAAGTGGAGCGTCAATACTAATAACAAGAGTTGAGAACTGTCCAATTGCATTACATGCAGCATAGATGATCATTAAGATATTGCCCATACCATAATATTCACCTAACTTCTGGAATGCCCAATAGGAACCATTCGCATTGTAAGCATCAAAGTTGTTTGCGATATCCGCTGGATCAAACATCATACCCATCGCTACTGTACCAAGGATAGCACAAACCATAACCATGATTGCAAGTGCAATCATACCTTTAGGGAATCCTTTAGAAGGATTTTCTACCTTATTAACATAAGGTGAAATCTTTTCACATCCACCAACTGCAAATACCAGGATGGATAAAGATGTAAAATACTTCGTATCAAACTGAGGAATCAGATTACTCCAGCTGAAATCAGCATGCAGATATCCGCCACCCGGATTAATTGCAGGTGCTGCAAACATCATAATAATGTAAAGAATTGACATTACAAACATAGATGTACCAGCAAGTGTCGCAAGTTTCTTCAATGGATTTAATCCTTTACTTGCAATCCAACAGAACAGAAGGAACACGCCCAATGTTGCCAACTGAACCAAACGAGTGTCAAAGCTAGCGTAAGTTTCACTATTCTGGAATACCATCCAGCTTAATGCTTTTAACCCACCACTACCTTTACTTGCAATATATGTAACGTGACATGCCCAATATGTCCACCCTGCATAATATGCAAACTTTGGACTGATTGTTTCGTGAATCCAAGAACTCACTCCACCACCAGAATTTTTAAATGCGGATCCCAGCTCACCTACCATAAGTGCATAAGGCACGAAATATAGAGCGAACATCAGAACCCAGCTGAATATAACCTGTACACCGTTGAAGTACATGTAACCATTTAATACGTTACCGAAACCCCAAACAGTTGAGAACGCCATAAACGCAAGGTTATACCAGACGATCTTTTTTGAACTTTCCATTTTAAACCTCCTATATTTTAAAACGTACGGGGCAATCATACCATTTTTAGCTAATTATTGCTATTCATTTAACGTTATTTATTTATAGATAATGCTACAAAGTGCCAATTATGTCTATAATTATGCAAAACTTTCCATATACAGGTAAAAAAAATCTTAAAAAATCTTAATTCTGTATTACAAATTGGTAAGATATACCATTAAAAAAAGCATACATGATATAATATAACATATACAAGGGGTATACCCATCGCACTACAGAGAAAGACAGGGTGATGCTTAATGAAACAGAAAAACGGAACCAGCACAGTCATTGATCCAAAAGAAACCATTAGTGAGAATATCTTTAGTGTCAAAGGCATAATCATTGTCGCAGGAATCGTCTTATTATGGATTGTTTCCTTCTATTTATTCATGTAGTTTATACATCAAAAAGAAATGTGTATCCTTTGATCACATTTCTTTACTGTCTATTACCATTACGATAGGATTAATATTTTAATTTTTTTCTTACGATTCTATAAAAATCTGCGACTGTGATTCGCTTTTATGCTATAATACTCAAGTCCAGAAAGGAAGAAACGTCTTAAAGGGGTGAAACAAATGGATGAAAAGAATCTGCATCAGCCGATTTTCGACGATGATGAGGGAAATGAAGAATTCTTTGATAAACTATTAAGCTTTAAAAACGTATTGATATTAACAGCAGTTCTTGGCATCCTGTTGTTAATTTATCTGATGTAAAGGAAAAGGTCACTGACCTTTTTTTTAATCTTTTTTCATCTTTTTTGCATGTTCAATGTATTCAAAAATAGATGGCACAATTTTATAAAGCATCATAGCTACTGACACAATCATACAAATTTTAAACAATTTATCATCATTTCCACCATACGGAACAAATGATTTTAATGACAATTCCATGACAAACGTTAGAAATCCTAGTCCAAAATAGAAATCTCTCTTTTCCATAATTTTCTCCTTATCCTAAATATAGGCAAAGGGATTGCCACCAGCAACCCCTTTATTTTAGAATTCATTTGTATCCATGCAAATAATTTCAAATACGTTTTAGAAATAGGAATGATTTGTCATAAGAAATTTAGTTTTCTGAAATCATTTCATGTGTACTACTAGAACCCCTTAATTGAAAATCCTTTAACAGTATCAAACCAAGCTGTGAGCTGAATACCTGAAAGATGATAACACCAAGATTAGCCCGAAATATGATAAAAATGGCTATATATACGGTATAGAAGAATAACAATTTCTTTGTTATTTCTTCCTTTCTCAAGCATAATATCAATGCAATCATCATTAGCATTATGGTTAATGATGCATAACCTATATACTTAAAATACCATAAATTTAGTAAAACAGTAAATAGGTAACACATGCTACAGCGAAATCTGGTTGTACAATGGAAGCTCGTTAATCTTATCTTAATAACTGATAATAATAGAATATAGAAAAATCCAAAGTATGCCTCATGTAATAGGCAACAAATCAGGAAGGATAATCCTAAACATTCTGTTGTTGAAACAATTGCTTCCAATCCATAAAGGAAAACTTCTTTTTCGTCTTCATCGGAAGACTCACAAATGTAATTGGTAAACTTTCTTAATAGCCTATTTACCATGTTTCTCTAAACTTTTTGGTTTTTTAGGCTCATAATGTCCTAACCAAGTCACATTTGAAGAAGCTACGGATGCAGTCTTTACAACTACCTTTTTAATCATGTTTTTCATTTTCTAAATCCTCCTTTTTCTTTAATATATTCCTATAGTATGTGAACTTCAAGTTGCAAGGGATATTTTGTGGTGATAGGGACAAAGCGAATTCATTGTTTAAAAATAAATATATGTATTAAAATATTCATCAATATCAATTACTATATTGCCATTATATTTATTAATAATGCTTTCTATATTTTTCATTCCTATACCATGATTTTTACCATCTGATTTATTAGTGATATACTCTCCATTCTCATATTTTAATCGACTTGAATCAAATGTATTTCTAAGGTTTATAAAGACAACATCTTTATTCTTATCAATAATCAATTCAATAAAACGATTATTCACTTTTTCTACAGCCTCAATACAATTATCCAATAAATTTCCTAATAAGATGCATAAATCAATATTATCCATAAAATCTAAATTATCATTTATATCAATAACATACCGTATATTTAATCCTTTTGTATTAAATAATTTAGAATCTATAATATAATTAAGTATTTCACGATCAGTTTTAACAGCTTTAAATGTACCAATTTTATGATAAATATCTTGTATATATTTCATAGCATTATTTACTTGATTTTCTTGTAACATAGTATAAATTAATGTGATATGGTTTTTTAAATCGTGTGACAACGCTTTGTTCATATCATAACTTTTTTGAAAATCTTCATAATATGTTTTATTGAATTCAAGAGCAGCATGCTTTATTTCTTCGTCTAATAATTTTTTATTGGCCCCTATTAATTCAATATATTGATAAAAAAACAGTAAAAACATAATAGCCATAAATATTATTATACAAGTAGATAATGTATAATTGATATCACCTTTAATAAACAAAGATAAAACTATAGCCATAAGAAAATACATGATTGTTTCAGTTATTGAAAACATAACCATTTGTCTTTTTTTAATATTATAATCTTTAAAATCCATTTTATGCCTTCTAAAGAAGACGAAAATCAAGACTAGTACTATTTTATTCATCATAAAACAAATTTGATATACAAATTCATCATTATAATCTATTTGTCCAATATGCTTTATAAAAAGCGTTTCAATAAAAATACAAAACATATCTAATAATGACAATATAGTAAAAGCGAAAATTATATAGAAAATGCAAAGGCCCTTATCTTCATCAAAGTTAAAAAGGCAATATGAAATAATAATGATTAAAGGTATTAACATAAGAAAAGGATAATTCAATGTATCAAGATAAAAAGATGTCAATGTCAAAATCCCCATAAACACCCACTTCAGCCAGGGATACTTTTCTTTCACAAAGATGGCTGGAAAGCTAAGTGTTAAATAGTTCTCCAACAAAGACATGCAAATACTAAGCAATAACATAAATAATCCCTGTTCTAATCTAGCGTCTTGCTAATGTAAAGGTACGGATGATCGGACCTATATTACGCTTATTGAATTTCACAATTCTTCCGGATTTTAATGTGATTTCTAAGCGTTTGCTGTCTACATTTTTGATATAAATCGGATTGATCAATTCTCCACTGCTGCATTTCACTAAATTTGTTGGATGTTCTTCTAAGAAGTTTTTCATAGAATCCCGTTTTCTAAACAGATAGTTGTCTTTATCTAGAAAGTAAAGATAACTTCCACTTGAATAGATATATTGTATATTATTGATCATAATTCTACATTCAATATTATTACGATCTTCTTTTACATCAACATACGCCTGTCTGATACGCAAGATTTTGAATAGTGCTTCTAATGCTTCTGGCAGTTCTTTTTGATAGTATTGTTTCCTAATGAAACGAAGTGCACTATATTTATACCCTTCACATACCAGTTCATCATGAGAGCTGATAAAGATAATTGGAAATCCTAAATCTTTTTGTTTTAGTTTATTTGCGATTTCAAATCCCTCATGAACGCCCTTCAATTCGATATCCAGCAGGCAGCCATCAAAATCAAAATCATCAGGCATATCCGTAAAACAGTTAACTTTCCAAGAAGGATAAAGTTCTTCTATTTTGTTTTTTAGTAAACCTGAGAATAATTCGTCATCATCGATAATTGCAATTTTACTCATTTTTTATATCTCCCTTTTGTTGTAGAAACATTGTCCTTATTTATTGTACTATTTTTTTTCTCCCTTAAATACATCAGTTTTAAGAAATAATTCTCTTATAAGAGATAACTTGTGACTTTTATGTATTTCCTAGTTATTTATCATACCAAATTATGCATAAAATATCAGCATTTACTCTTATAAGTGGTAAAAAATGGTCTTAACAGGAAATTATATATCATATGTTTAATATTTTGGAATATTCAAACGATGTTAGAGAAAACTATGATATGATGTAGATAACGCAGATCAAATTGTAAATTTTTACAATATTGGAAATATTTTCTATTTATCACGCCAAAGTGTTGTAATTTACGTGCGTTAGTGGTATGATACTAACAAATTTGATAGAGGCGCGGATGCGACTATAACGTACAGAGCTGGCGAGCGATTGATGTATGTTAACAGCAAATCTGCCGAACTGTTTTCTTAGGCATAAGGAAATGGTGGGCTGATGGAGAATATCCATTGGACTGTCTGCGAATACGTAGATGTGCTATCTTATTGTCAGGAGATAAACACCATGTCAGTAAGAGCGAATCTACTGGCATTTTTTATTGTGAGAGGTAAATGATATGAACAAAAATGTGTTAGAAATTTCTGGAGTATCTGTAGAACAGCTGGCGGCTACCTGCAAAACTCCCCTATATGTATACGACGAAAACAAAATACGCCAGCAATTAAGTATGTATCATGAACTGTTTCAGTCTAAGGATTTCGATACAGAAGTTTTATATGCCAGTAAAGCATTTAGCTGTAAAGCAATGGTTGAGCTTGTGAAGACATATGGCTTAAGTCTAGATGTTGTGAGCGGTGGTGAACTGTTTACTGCATATCAGGCAGGATTTCCAATGGAACGTGTTTATTTCCACGGAAATAATAAATCATATGAAGAACTGGAAATGGCAGTTAAATATGGTGTAGGTACGATTATCATTGATAATGATATGGAGTGCGATGCATTAGTTTCTATTATGAAAAACGCAGGTACTTCTATAAAGACAATGTTGCGTGTAAATCCGGGTGTAGAAGCACATACCCATAAATATATTGTGACAGCACATGTGGACAGCAAGTTTGGTATTTCTATCTTGCGTGAACAGGAAATTGCGGATATGATTCATAAATTAACAAGTATTCCTAATATTACTTTTGAAGGCTTCCATTCTCATATCGGTTCTCAGATATTTGATAAGGAAGCGTATGTTGCGGAAATCGGCAAGCTTTGTGAATTCATGAAAATCATGCAGGAACGATTTGGCATCACTTGTTCGTCTTTAAATCTTGGTGGTGGATTTGCGGCATATTATACGCAGGCTGACCATCCAATTCCTTTACAGGATGTTTGTAAGACGATTTTAGATACCTGCAAGGCGCAGAAAGAAGCTTGTGGTTTATCATTCCATAAGGTGATGATTGAACCAGGCAGAAGTATTGTGGCAGAAGCTGGTTCTACATTATATCGTATCGGTTATCAGAAACAGACAGAAAACAAAAAATATCTGTTTGTGGATGGTGGCATGAGCGATAATATCCGTCCTGCTTTATATCAGGCAGAATATGCCTGTGATATCGCAAATCGTATGAATGAAGAAAAAACTGAAAAAGTGACGGTGGCCGGCAAGTGTTGTGAATCTGGAGATATACTGGTAGAGGATGTGATGCTGCCAGAAGCAAAACAGAATGATTTATTGATTATTTATACAACCGGAGCTTATGGCTACAGCATGGCCAGCAACTACAACAAGCTTGGTAAACCTGCCGTTGTCTTTGTAAAAGATGGTGTGGTACGTGTCGTAGTAAAACGTGAAAGCTATCAGGATATGAACGCAATGGATTGTGATGAGGTTGTGAATGTATGAATGTAGTTGAGAAGTATGGAGGAACAAGTGTTGGTACGATTGATCAGATCCTTGCGATTGCTCAGCATGTCAAGGAAATGAAAGAAGCCGGTCACAATATTGTGATCGTTGCCAGCGCAATGGGGAAAACTACAAATAAACTGATTGAAATGACAAAAGCAATCAGTGATAAGGTAAATCAAAGAGAATTGGATTCTTTATTAAGTACAGGTGAACAAAGAACCATTACCTTACTTGCGATGGCAATTGATGCTCTAGGTATCCCTGCAATCTCTTTAACTGGATATCAGTGTGGATTTATTACCAGTCATCATCATGCCCATGCACGCATCAAAGATATTGACATCACTAATTTAAAGAAACATCTGGACGACGGAAAAGTCGTTGTCGTGGCAGGTTTTCAGGGTGCGACAGAAAATGGTGAAATCACAACCCTTGGAAGAGGTGGAAGTGATACAACCGCTGTGGCACTAGCTGCTAAACTTGGCTGGGAATGTCATATATATACAGATGTAAATGGTGTATATACGATTGATCCACGTTTATATCCACATGCAAAACGTTTAAAAGAGATCACTTATAACGAAATGATGCAGATGGCCTGTCTTGGCTCTGGTGTACTGGAAACAAGAAGTGTGGAATTAGCCAGTAAGTATCATGTGAAATTATTTTTAGGCAAGGCCTTAGAGAAAGATAAACGCAAGGGGACATATATTATGGAAACAATAAAGAATTTAGAAGATATGCCGATTACCGGTATCAGTATCAAAGACGACTATGCCATCATGCGTGTGAATGAGCTTCCTAATGATGGAAAATTCCTTGGGGAATTATTTGCGATGATTGCGAAATTAGATATCAATCTAGACACAATTTCCCAGCAGCTGACACATGATGGAAAGGTAAATTTCTCTTTCTATTGTAATAAGCAGCAATCCGATACGATTTTAGAGCATCTGGATGAGTTACATTCAAAATATCCAATCAGCCGTTTATTAGGTTTTGTGAAGCTGTCTGTAGTTGGTGTGGGTATTTCTACACATAGTGGTATTGCCGCAAAGGTATTAAATACATTAAGTGCTCATGGTATTCGTTATTATATGATCACATCCAGTGAGATTTCTATTTCTTTAACAATCGAGGAAAAAGATAAACAAAAAGCCATACAGGTACTTGGCGAAGCATTTGATTTATAAGAAAGGCTATAAAACAGTATAACTGTTGAAGATAAGTGATTCTAAGAGAACCACGAAAGGAGAAGCAATTATGATTAAGGGTAGTATTGTAGCATTGATTACACCGTTCCACGAAGATGGCAGTGTAAATTTTGAAAAACTTGAAGAATTATTGGAATGGCATGTTGCCAATCACACAGATGGTATTCTAGTATTGGGTACCACTGGTGAAAGTTCTACCATGACACATGAAGAAGATGACGCAGTTGTGGAATTCACATTAAAGGTTATCAACAAGCGTTTGCCAGTCATTGTTGGCGCAGGCAGCAACTGTACACAGACAGCTGTGGAAAAGAGTATAAAATACGAAAAAATGGGCGCAGATTATCTGTTGATTATTTCTCCATACTACAACAAGGCGAATAATCAGGGTATGATTGCACACTTTACTGCCGTTGCGGATGCTGTGAATATTCCAATTATCATGTATAACATTCCAGGAAGAACTGGTGTCGCAATCAGTGAAGATGCTGTGAAAGTATTAAGTAAACATCCAAATATCTGTGGCATCAAGGAAGCCAGTGGAAATATTTCATACGCTACCAACATTGCACGTTATTTAAATGATGATTTCGCAATGTACAGTGGAAATGATGATATGATTACCAGTATGTTGTCTTTAGGTGCTAGTGGTGTCATTTCTGTACTTGCCAATGTATTGCCAAAGGAAACACATGATATGGTTATAGACTATCTGAATGGCGATGTTAAAAAATCATTAGAAGCTCAGTTAAAATATCTGGATTTGATTCACGCTTTATTTATTGAAGTCAACCCAATTCCAGTAAAAGAAGCATTGAATATTATGGGCAAAGGCGTTGGCGGTTATCGTCTGCCTTTATGTGAAATGAGTGATGCGCATAAAGAAGTACTGGCACAGGCATTGCATGAGGTGGGACTATGAATATCGTAGTTGTCGGCTTTGGTAAAATGGGACAGCTGGTAAAGAAAACAGCAGAGGAGCATGGTCATCAGGTCGTCATGGTAGTGGATATTACCAATTGCCAGGATTTAGATGCTTTACAGGAAAAAGTGGATTGTGTCATTGATTTCTCTCATCCAGATAATCTGTCATGGATGATTCCCTATGTGAAGAAAAGTGGTGCTGCCCTGGTTTGTGGTACCACAGGCTTAAATGATTTACAGCGTAAACAGATTGAAGATTTAAAAGACAGCAATCGTGTGATTTATTCTGCGAACTATTCTTTTGGTATCGCTGTGTTTAAAGAAGTTCTTTCATTGATTACACCCATGCTGGAAGATGGTTTTGATATCGAAGTGATTGAAAAACATCATAACCAGAAACAGGATGCGCCAAGTGGAACTGCGAAATTATTAGTGGAAACCATGAATCCTGATCATGAATATAAAGAAGTACACGGTCGTAATGGCATGGTTGGAAAACGCCAGAAAGAAATTGGTATCCATGCAGTACGTGGTGGAACCGTTGCTGGTGAACATACCGTTATGTTTTTAGGGGATGATGAAAGTTTTGAAATCACCCATACAGCAACAAGTCGTCAAATCTTTGTGAATGGTGCGATTCGTGCAGCGGAATTTCTGATGACACAAGAAAATGGCAGCTATACCATGAAGGATCTATTATTCAAAAACTAACAAGCAACCCTTATCATCATAGGTAAGGGTTTTTTATTGGTGTAAACACCACGCTTTACTATATGCATGAATTTCTTTTTGGATCGTTTTCGCAGATTTATTAGCGACGATCCCATTCTGTAAGATCGATACAATATTTGTTTTCAGATATAAATCTTTATAATGAATTGATGGTTTTTCTTTGATAGCTCCCATACTCCATAAACGACTGCCATTCATCGCCTGGATCATTTCTTTATTCAAAGCATCATAGATATGAAAGTCTGAAATATCTTCTTTTTGAAGCAATACCACCCCATCATTATGATCAAGATATGCTTGGATGCCTGCTTTACTGCGTACCATATTCATAAATGCCTTTGCGCAATTAGGATAGGGACAGTCTTTGTTTACCATAAATCCATAGGTATCCGCATAGGGCGAATAGCCCTGTTCATCAAGTGATGGCATTGGTTTGATATGTAACTGTTGACTGGCATAATATGGTTGTTTCTTTATCTCTTGTGAAGGCAACAAGCCACTAAAATACCCTTGTGTAAAAAAGTTTGTCGCATGATATGGATCATCTTCTAATTGATGTTCATGATAAAAATCTTTCATTTGCTGAATACAGTCTAAAAATGCATCCTCCATAAATATATCCTCCATTGAAACCCCGCTGTCTGGATCATAATGAGAGAGCCATAATGGAAGAATCTGATCAGCATAATGATTATAGTAATACATATGTGGGTTATGATAATTCATAAAATCTGAGATTTCATCTTCTTTGATCGAATATGTATCCAGCATGGGTTGTGCATATACAAACAGCATCCCCTTCCCTTCTATTGGCTGAAAATAATCTTCTAAAGATGTACGTTTTAAGCTTGATGGAACATCATAAGCAGAGGTTATATCAAAAGCCAAAGCATATGTACGTTTTGATAATGCATCACAATCATTTACCCATTCGATATCATGATAAAACTGCTGATGGAAGCAATTATCCGGACTTACGATATGAATGGCATCTTTTTGTTCAGGATACAGCGTATTCCATAAAGATACCAATGCCTTACCATATGCTTTATTTGATACTTCTACCTGCAAAGATGCATGTTTTTCCAGTTCCACAGAGGAATCCTTTGATAATGTACAAGAACTTAATGTCATACATAACAGAAGATACCATACGATTTTTTTCATTTTTATCACCTAATGAAAAAGTCTATCAGCGAAAAGGTGTAAAATTTGTAGAAGAATGTGGATTTCCACGGTATAATAAAGGTGATGCTAAAAACACGACGCAAACGACGAAAAGGGGGCATTTTATGAAATATTTACCATTACTCTTACAAAACCTGGAAAAAGAAGCTGAAATTCATGAAAAGGATATCTTTAATTATGCACTTCCCCAGTCCTGGAATTTATTCGGCTACTCCAACACAAGGATTTTAAGAAATAACGAAATACTTGTAAATCCTTATGCATTTTATCATTATTCTTTCCAACATCTGTTTTTTGATGAAAAAGGAAAACTGAAAAAAGCACAGTCACTTGTGAAAAAAGACTGGCTAAAAAAAGCAAACATCTATTCTTTACATATCCGCAGTGCGAGTGCATGGGATCATGACCGTGACGACAGTTTAAAAGAAAATTTATATGGTCTAAAGGATAATGGAACCTTTTTAAAGGCAATGCTGCTTTTACCATTTTATAAGCGTATGGGTATCAATACCATCCTGCTTCATCAGATATTCAGTTTAGGAAAAACGCATACCACACATGATTATTCTAATAAAGAATGTGTTTTGGATTTCCGTTTGATTGACGATCAGCTAAAGGATCCTTTGGTACCACAGCTGTCTGCCAAGCAACAGTGTATTGCCTTCATGGAAGCCTGTCATCTATTAGGATTTCATGTGATACTGGAATATTGTCCTGGTAAAATGTCTATCGATAATTTCTACGCAAGAGAGTGTCCAGAATATTTCTATTGGATCAAAGAAGAGGAATATAAAAACTATCATGCGCCAATCTGTCATGCTTTACCACAAAATACACTGCCTTTTTCTTATACTTTAAAGGATTTTTATCGCAGTGAGGATGTAAAGGAGCATATCCAAAAGTTTGTGAAACATGATGATCCTTGTAAGAAAGTATTAGCACCTGCTTTTTCTGATCAAATCAACGCCAATCTTCCTATTGATGAGGATACAACATATTTTCGCTTCTATGAAGATATTCATACACACGCACCTGCTGAGCTGAAAAAAGCCGGTATCCCTTATATGACACAGGATATCATCCGTGCAGATTTGCATCCTGCCAAAAAACCGTTCACAACACTTTGGGATACTTTAACAGAGAATATCATCTGGTATCAGAATGAGTTACAGGTGGATGGTATTTTCCTTGGTAAACCATTTTTGATTCCGGAAAAGCTTCAGAAACAAATGGCTGTACAGGCAAAGAAAAATAAAAAAGGCTTTGTGATGATTGCGGAAGATACCATTCATGAAAATGGTGCCTTATGGAAACGTAAAGGATATGATGCTATATCTGGAAACAGTGCTTATGAAGAAACCCAGATTGAACAATATCGCTTCCACAACTTTGCTTATCAGTTAAAAGGCTGTGTATGTCCAATGTTTGCTGCCAGTGAATTTTATGATTCCAGAAGAAGCAGCTGTTTAGAAAATGGCAAGACGTTGACAAATATGTTAAGTATCATGAATTTGTTTTTACCAAATGGCATTCCTATGTATATGAATGGTGTGGAAAGCTATGAGGTACAGCCACTGCAGCTTAGTGAATACGGGGATCAAAAGTATTTGTACTCCCTTCCTAAATCAGATACCCGTTATCTGAAGCAGGCATATATTGATCGTTATTATTATAACTATTTTGCTCATGATTTAAATACATTGCCTACATTAATGGAGCACGCCAATCACATCCGTGAGGAGTATATAGAAGAAATCCATACACCACAGGCATGTATCCCTGTATGGTTTGATACACCAAGAGATGCTGGTATCGGCTTTACTTATGTAAAGGAAGATAAAGCTTTATTGGTGGTATGTAATACCAATGTACATCAAAGTGTTCATTTACATATCCACACGGAGAATTTAATGAGTGAGCTGCCATTCCGTTATCAAAGCATCTTACAGATCTATTCCACAAATGATCCTTATATCCATGATGTATTCATGGATGATTTCCAGAATATCCCTATGGACTTTGCGCCGGGAGAAATTAAGTTTATTGAATTTAAGGCACAATAGTTAGATAAGAAGTGAAACCTCATTCACTTCTTTTTTTCCACAAAAAAAACATAAGGTCAAATGTGACTTTATGTTTTTCATTTCTTTTCTATCTGCATATAATAATCCAATGTAGGATGTTCACTTTTTATCTTTTCACTAAACAACAGATATTTTACACTGCCTGGTATATAACCATTTTTATCCGCCCATTTTGTTTCCATGTAGCGCTCTGTAGAAGTAATCGCCTTTCTCCAGAAACGACCAAAAGTCGGTTCGATTTCCGCAGTCGCAAAATCGCCTTCCACAACCACCAGCTTTTCCAGATCTGGGTGATATTCCATTCTTCCAACAAACAGCTGAAATTCTCCTTCATCCTGATAAAAATCTTTGATCAACGCAACATAGGGAAGAACTGTATCACATTTACTGACACGTCTGATACGGTCAATCAATTCAAGCATGTCTTTCTTTGCTTCTTTTTCATTGGAAATTGTACTAAAGCCATAGAACATCTGTTCCTCTTTAAACTTCGTCTTAACTTCTTTCATATGGATACCCCTGTCAATTATGCATATTCATAACAGGTCTTTTGTATGGATTTAAAAGATTGCTTATGCCCTCCATCGCAATTTTTTTCATACCATGAAAGATCTGCATGAATCAGACAATCTATATTGCCCTTACCTTATCATGATACCATATTTTCTTAGCGCTAGGTATCTTTTTTTTACATACACAAACGAATTTTCTTTTTTTATATTTTCTTTTCCGATATAATAGATACGGTGATATTATGTACAGATTAAAAGAAGATCATATGGAAGAGCTGGATATCAAAAAAAGCCGCTTCCTGTGCTATTTACATAAAAGTTTTTGTGAAGAAGACGCAAAAGCGTTTATCTTAAAAATCAAGAAGGAACATCCCAATGCGACACATCATTGTTATGCCTTTGTGATTGGTGAACATAATGAATTACAACGAAGCAATGATGATGGGGAACCTTCTGGTACTGCCGGTGTACCCATGCTGGAATGTTTAATGCATTCTCAGATGCAGGATATCACAGCGGTTGTTGTTCGCTATTTTGGCGGTATTAAATTAGGTGCTGGTGGATTGATTCGGGCATATTCTAAAAGTGTATCCAATGCCCTGCAGCACGCTGTTATCACAAAAAAAGAAAATATGAAGAAATATTCTCTCACATTTTCTTATGACCTGATTGGAAAACTTGACCATTACCTGCGTATAAATCATATTATCATATTAGATAAGGTATATGATGAACAGGTAACTTATACATTTCTAGTAAAAGATGCAATTGATGAGGATATCAGTGAAATGAGCAATGGTGCTTTCCTTCCTGAATTTATTGAAGATGTTATAATAGATATGGATATTACATTAGAGGAATCATAACGATTCCTTTTTTGTATCTTTGACTTCCATCCAGCTGAAATCATAGCGGTTGTTTGCATCCTGCCATTTCTTAAAGAAATCAAATAAAAACCGCTGAGCTAAGGAACAAGGTTTTACCTCGTGTTTTGCCTCCTCAAAGCTGTACCACTTTGCCTCATCTACTTCCCAATCACTGACATGATCCAAACACTCATCATTAGCCACTACTGTAAAATTGCACATCAGGGTATTGGTATTGGGGAAATATTCACTGCGATTATATCGATAAGCTTTTACCTTCAGACCAATTTCTTCTTCCAGCTCACGAATTAATGTTTCTTCTAAAGATTCCTTTTGATTTACATATCCAGCGACCAGTACATTATGATCTCTGCCATATTGTTTAATTAATAATATTTTATCTTTATCAGGGTTTAATACCACCATGGAAACAGCTGTACTAAATACAGGGAAACGATATTCTTGACACTGTTCACAATAAGGTATCTTTCCTTCATGTTCATGTTCTTTTAAAATAAGTGGATGTCCACATGTACTGCAATACTTCATTACATCTACCTCCAATTGCTATTAGTATACGGCAAATCAGGGATGCTACGCAATACTTAACCATATTTTTACATTTCTTCATGAATTTTAGTGCTATACTAACAAAATAAGCATACGATAGTAAAGGAAGGAAGACATGTATGACAACAAACTGGAAAAAAACAATTGCGCAAATGATATTGTTGATAGGGCTCATTAGCTTTGCTTTCTGGTTTGCGCTTAAGGATGATTATCAAGAAGTTCTGCATAATCTAAAAAGCGTATCCCTTGTCTGGATTGGTATTATATTTCTTTTTGGTATTTTATATTATCTTTTACAGGGATATATGTTATATACGATCACAAAGCCATATAAAAAAGATGTAACTTTCAAGGATGGCTGCTACAACGCTTATATTGCCGCATTCTTTAATGGGGTGACACCTTTGGGTGGTGGACAGGTAGCACAGACTTATGCTTTTCGTAAACTTGCCATTTCTTATCAAGATATCGCAAGTATCTTGTGGAAAGAGTTTTTTCTTTACCAAAGTGTAGTGGTTGGCTTTGCATGTCTTTTGATTATGACACATTTCACTTTCTCTATTCATACCTTTTCTGGTTATTTCCTATTGGTTTTGGCAGGTCTATGCATCAATGCTTCCGTTATATTGATTCTGTGGACCATGTCGCATTTTCCTAAATTATATACCTGGATCAGTGAAAAAGTCGTTTCCCTTGGGGAAAAGTTTCATATCATTAAAAAGAAAGAGGAAATCTTAGAAAAGTGGAATCTTCAGGTAGAATATTTCACAAAGGAAATCAAACAGTTAAAAAAAGATAAGCGTCTGATTAAAAAAGGTGTGATTATTGATTTATTAAGACAAATTATTTATTACAGTATCCCTTATCTGGTTGGGATTGGATTAGGCCTGCCTTTAAGTTTTGAGGATATCATGACAATTTTACTATTGTCATGTTTTATTCATATGTTAAATGCTTTAACACCATTACCAGGAGATTCAGGCTGGACAGAAAGTGCCTTTATACTAATATTCAGCGTACCTTTTGGAAAGATATATGCCAGCAGTATCATGATCTTATGGCGATTTGCGACATATTATCTGAATATTTTGATTGGTGGATGTATCTTCTTTATCATAAAAACCAAAAATGCTTAAAAACGGTGAAGCATCATCGAATAGATGATATTCCACCGTTTATTTTAACGAACTTCTTTTGCTAATTTCCATAGTTCACTGAAAGACACAAAACCGATTGCATCGCTTTTTTCTTTCGCAACCTGGCGCTGACGTTTTACATTTCCTTCATGTACAGCATTCAGATTATTTTTATCCATCATGTATTGTACATAAGAGAATTTCTTCAAAAGGAACCAATTCGCAATAAAGGTATTGATACATGCTTCCTTGTTTTCACTGGCCGCAAGCGTTTCCCTTAAAGACGCTTCCTGTTCCTTACCCATCTGATTTGCCAAATCATACATTTCTGCATAACTTTCAAACATTTTAGAATCCAGATTACGCTGAACGATACCTGCTTTACTGTTTTGGAAGAAGAATGAATCAACTGCCTGAAGCATCAGCTCCACGTTTTCCTCATTCATACAGTCTGCGATAATCTCATTACGAGTTCCCTCATATTCATTTTCTGGTTCGCTCATTACATAATACAACGCTTTTGCTTTCACATATTCTTCTTTATCTCCTAATGTCAATATGATTGCCTTTTGGACGTCATCGAATTTCCCATATACTACGTAAGGACATACAATGCTTCCTTTAGGCAATTTGAATGCATCCTTATAACGGATGATTTGATTTGCGATTGCATCTTTATTGATATTTAATCTCAGACCTACACAAATCTTGAGATTACAGTCCTTTTCAAACAGTTTTGATAATAAAGTATAAACTTCCTCTTTGCCCTCTACTGTTTCTATCGTGGAAAGATAATCTTCTAAAAAGCCATTAAATTCACAAATTCCGGTATTCCCTTCTCTAGCATCTTGAACTTCACTCAAAATATCATAAATTGCCATAGTTTTCCTCCTTTCCTTGACGTATGTTTGACATTTGAAGATAAATGGAACTATGTCACTGTTGTATATGAATAGGTTCCCGATGATGAGTGGGAACCATAGCGCTTTCATTTTGTTGTTTTCCTAATTTTATTGTACAACCTTTTGAAAATAATTCAATCTTTATTTCATTTTTTTCACTTTTTCATTGTATTAATGTGCCTGTGCATAGTTATATAAAAGCACATTGATTTCACCCATTACATTTTTCCCTGCTTCCCCAAGAGAAGTATATACAGATACTGCATAAGGATGATCACTCATTACCAGTCCTGCGGCATTCCAAGCACTACCATAACAGCCATCCTTCTGCATAATTGGCACATCTAAATAACGCTTCAGACAATCTCCTGGCGCAACTCCATATAATCGCTGTGACAGCTCAGGAAAACTGTTTAGATGCTGATATAAATATACAAGTGCATCATTCATATAATGTACAGTAATATTGTTGGAATAATATGGCGTTTCATAATTAATGGAGCTATATTTTTTAATTGCTTCACGATAGCTTCCCCAGCCGCCTATGCCTTTAAACAGGATACGGGATGCTGTGTTGTCAGAGTAAACGATACTATAAAACTGCAGGTCTGCGATAGATATCTTATCTCCGGGTTTCTTTGTATCCCCGATTGGTCCACCTTCTTCAAAATCATCTTTCTCATAAAGCAGCAAATCACTTTGTAATATCTTTCCAGCATTTTCCTGTTCATAATAATACATATTCAAAGGCAATTTATAAGTACTTCCTGCCACCATCCATTGATTACCATTCACAAAATACTCTTCACCTGTCGTAAAACTATGAAAACTAATCGCAACCTGTGTGGTAAGACCTCTTTTTTTCATATAATCCTTTAAGATTGCTTCTAAACTCATATTCTTATAATCATAATCAAAGGATACCTTTGATACTACATCTACTTTTGGCGTGCTGTCTATCACATTGATAACTTGACACTTCTTTTCTGTATTGCCACTTTGATCTTTTGCACTTACACAAAATTCATGTTCCCCTACAGTAAAGTCCTCTTCTTTCATGTTGAGTGTCACATTTACTTTTGATTTTTCATCTTTTGCGGTATATAGATCTTTAATAGAAAATCCTTTATACAAGTCTACTTCCTTCACAGGGAGTGTGATTTTTGGTTTCACATGATCTTCCACGTGAAAAATCACTGGATAATCTTTATCTCTGAAATGTAAGGTAACTGTATAGTCTTTGATTTCATCAAACTTGAATAAAGAGGAATCAAATTCTTCATCACTTCGTTGTCCTTCAAAATAATAAGAACTGTTGGTTGGTGCTTTTTCATTATAATCTAACGTCACTTCTTTCACTTTTTGTGTAATATCTTCATATACCTGTGTGATATAATAAGCTGCACCAGCACAGCCAACCAATAAAATACTTAAACATAATAAAAGTATAATTTTTATCTTTCTTTTTAATTTTTTCTTTTTCTTCACTGCCATAATCATTTCCCCTTTGATATCTACAATGTAATATTATTTTATCACGTAATGCGACATAATGTATACGTGAATTGTATTTCCGATGTATTTCATAAATTTAACGTTTTTTCCTGATTTTAGGATACTGTTTTTTGATTTTTTCTAATTTTCAATTATTTTTCACGGCTTCTGTTTTGTGTAAGGATTCATATCTGCCAAACGCTCATAGGCATCACTTGTAATTGCGACAACATCACAAAAATAAATACCTTCCGCTTTTAGAATATAAAAGCGATATACAGGCAGACGATATGGTAAAAATGTTCGTATCCGCTTAAGTGTAGGATATAATAAATCATATCCAATGATGTCCTCTTTTGTGAACTCTGTATGATGGAAAAAGTAATAATAATCTCCTTGTAAGAGTTTTTCTTCAGCTTCTTCTTTACTAATCAAAGGCATTGTATCCACTTCTTCAATATTTTTTTGATAAGGAAGCACGATACAGGGATACGCTGCTTCTAATGTATCTATTATTGTAAAATGAATGGCATCTTTACCTTCCGCATATATTGGTGCGTTTTCACTTTTTTGAGTAATCAAAACTTCTAATGCATCAGGTCCTGTTTCAATCACATGATATATAGGTGATGTAATCTTTCTTGTTTGCGCATAAACTGATTGATATTGTTTCGCAAGTTGAAGCATTTTTTCACTATTGCTTATAGTACTTCTTTCTATTTCCTGTTTATATTGGATATGAATGGAGGCATCACGATATACAGAAACATTTTTTTCATCATCTTCTAAGTGATATTTTACATCATAATCATTTGATGATTGAATCTGTCCTTCCATTTGTAGCTGTTCTTTCGCAAGTTGCATACGTTCCTTTAAAAAATTGTCCTCAAAATCACCAATCTCTGCGGCTTGAAGATTTACATTTTGATATCGATATACAGGCAATGCTTTGATATCTTCATATGTGTTATCATAAACATCTTTGCGGTTTTTATCAAATAATGAATCAAATTTACCACCACCTAGCCAATCATAGCTTTGTGGTGTATAGGTCTTTTTTTCTATTTGTGGAATATTGGGCAGATAAGTGATCGCACCATAAGAAACATGTGACTTGGGAATTAAAAAGATGATGAGTATTGCGGTAATGATGACGATTCCCACTGGCAGATAAATTTTTTTTCTACGTTTTTTAACTGTCTGATTCGTTTTTACCTGATATTTCAGCTGAGCAATCTGTTGTTCATTTAATTTAAAATGATTCAGATCATCTTTATATTTCTTCATAGATATCACTTCCTTCCAACATCTCTTTTAAACATTTTCTTGCCCGCCTTAACCATGTTAATATCGTTGCTTCTTTCTTTCCTAGAATAGATGCGATTTCTTTTACGCTGTATTCTTCATAATAAAAAAGATAAACAACATCCCGATATTTCTGTGGCAGTTTTTTAACATATGGCAAAACCACAAGGGGTGTGTAGGTTTCCTCTTGTGCATATTGATCCTTTAATTCTACTGTTTTTCTGATACGTTCATGTTTCCAATGATCTTTACATGTATTGATTGCTATGCGTAGTACCCATGCTTTTTCTTTATAAACATTTTCAAATTCGGGTCGTTTTGCGTTCATGATTTTCACAAAACTATCCTGTAAAACATCCTGAGCATCTGCTTCATGCTGCATATGTTGTAGTACGACGCGATAAACCATATTTCCATAGCGGTCAATGAAATCATCTATCGTTTCACACAACATTTCCTCCTGTTTATCCATACTTCTTCCATTTCCTTTCATAAATATAACGCTTTGTTTTCATGTATTATTTCAAAATCTTAAGAATCCTATGAAAATTCCTGGTTTACTTCCTTTTGAATCCATTATACAATAGATACATATTATAGAAAAGGTGATGAAAAATGAAGACTGAATTACTATTATCTCTTCTGGAAACAAATGCCCGTTACTCTACAAGAGATTTGGCAGATGTTTTATTAGAAGACGAAGACAGTGTCATTCATACGATGAGTGATCTGGAAAAGAAAAAAATTATTTGTGGATACCACACGATCATTAACTGGGATAAGACAAATAAAGAAAAAGTGATGGCGTTGATTGAAGTAGGAGTCACACCGGAACGTGATTATGGCTATGACAAGATTGCGAAGAATATATACCGTTATCCTGAAGTAGATACTATGTATCTTATGAGTGGAAAAAGTGAATTCATCGTAATTATCTATGGAAAAACGATGCAGGAAGTCAGTAACTTTGTTGGCACAAAATTAGCGCCTACACAAAACGTGGTTTCCACATCTACTTTCTTCGTTTTAAAAGAATATAAAGTAAACGGCGTTATTTTTGACGAAGAAGAAAAACATAACGAAAGATTGGTTGTGACGCCATAATGTATGAAAAATTTCTAAGTGAAAAAGTACAGACGATTCGCCCCAGTGGCATCCGTAAGTTCTTCGATTTAGCTTCTCAAATGGAAGGAGTTATCTCTTTAGGTGTTGGTGAACCTGATTTTGATACTCCCTGGCATATTCGTGAAGCCGCAATCTATTCCATTGAAGAAGGCAGAACGCACTATACTGCAAATCAGGGATTATTAGAACTGCGAGAAGAAATCGTATCCTATGCAAAACGCCGTTTCAATCTGGATTATGATCCAAATGATAATGTCATTGTGACTGTTGGTGGCAGTGAAGCAATTGATATCGCCATGCGTGCACTTGTTAATCCAGGAGATGAAGTTATCTTAATGGAGCCATGTTATGTCGCATATACACCAAGTGTAGAATTATGTGGCGCAAAACCTGTGCATATCAAATTGGAGCATAAAGATGAATTTAAATTAACACCAGAAAAACTGGAAGCTGCCATTACTCCAAAAAGCAAGGTTATGCTGTTAAATTATCCTAGCAATCCTACTGGTGGTGTCATGACGAAAGAAGATTATGAAAAGCTTGTGCCAATCATCAAGAAACATGAATTAATCGTCATCAGTGATGAAATTTATGCTGAATTAACATATGATGGAGAGTTCTGTTCACTTGCGAACTTTGAGGAAATCAAAGATCAGGTCATTGTTATCAACGGTTTCTCAAAAGCCTTTGCGATGACTGGCTGGCGTTTAGGTTATACCCTTGCCAACAAAGAGTTCACTGCTGCTATGAATAAAATCCATCAGTACATTATTATGTCTGCCCCTACTGCTGCACAATATGGTGCGATTGAGGCACTTCATAATGGTGATATTCATGTTGCGGAAATGAAAGAAGCCTATGAATCAAGAAGAAACTTTATCACAAAAGGCTTTAATCGTATTGGCTTGCCAACACATCTGCCTCATGGTGCCTTCTATATCTTCCCAGATATTCGCTCTACCGGTTTAACAAGTGATGAATTCTGTGAAAAATTATTGGCAGAAGAAAAAGTAGCTTGTGTCCCAGGCACAGCCTTTGGTGATGCTGGTGAAGGCTTTGTCCGTGTATCTTATGCGTATAGCATTGAGCATATCAAAGAAGCAATCGAAAGAATCGATCACTTCATGCGTAATTATCGCTAATATTCAGGGTATATCGTATATTCGATATACCTTTTTCTTTGCCTTTTGCATATTTTATGTACATAAAAGTTGTTAATTTGCAATTTTTATGTACATGAAAATTGTTTTGATGCAAGAAATATGTACATAAAAGTTGCAACATGTGCTATGAATATAACCAGTGGCAGCCTACTGAAAGTAGCAATAGCTGTAAAAGTAAGAGAACGGCAACAGCAAAGCATGAAAGATTATTATGAGGATTTAGCAAAATATTTTTCTATATATAATATCAGTACACAAGGGTGCATCAAACAATTTCCACTTTATATGCTCATGTTTCTTGCGATATAATATTTACGCAAATATTTTATGACATGTGCAAAGCAAAACGAGAAGAATCTTATGATCATGATTCCTCTCGTTTGTTTTTTCTTTTCCATTTACGCAATAGTTCCTTCATACTAGATATATACACTCTGAGCAATCCATCTTGATCTGCAGAGCTTCTTACAAAAATATATAGCACATGCAGTACCATAATCAATCCCACAATCGGCAGCCAGTCTTTATCACAAAACAGTAAAAAGCATCCCATCATAAATTCCATAAAATATTTAGATGTGAATTGTTTATTATCTTCCTGCATTGTGATTTTGACACTATCCTGAAATTCGTATTCCTCCTTCAATTCCTGATCCATTCGGGCATAGGTTGAACATGTTTCATCTTTTTGATTATATACAGCTTTGATATACGCCTTTTGTATACGACATAGTGCCATTCGTTTATCAATTTCATTAAAATGGTCTTGAAAGATTTCTTCATCATGCTCCTTCTTTAAGATATTTTCGATTTCAGAAATAGAAAAGTCTAGTTGCCGCAATACTTTGATTTTCCATAAAATCAATAATTGATCTTCACGATATTCACGATAGCCGTTCTCATTGCGCAAAACTTCAATCAATCCCTTTTCTTCATAATATAATAACGCTTTTTTTGTGATACCTGTTTCTTTGATTACTTCATGAAATAACATAAATTACACCTTCTAACCATAACTTACAAATCTGTTATGAAACTGTAAGTTCAATCACACGCAGTTTTTTTCTACTTTGATTATACTATAGATGTCAATGATAGGAGGGATACATGATGGCAAAATTCTTACAAATCGCTAAAGCAATCTTCTGTATCGTATGTTTAGGATACGACGAATCTGCATTCATGTAATTATTTAATTGACACGCGTTCTATCACCTTTTTCTGTGTATAAACAAAGTAAAGAAAATAGATGATACACAAGTACGCACATAATCCAAATACAGGCTGTCCTTGATCAATCGCAAGCAACATGAAAAATAATGCGATACATAAGGGGTAGCCTTTTTGTTTTAGACTGACATCAATAATCGCAACCCATATCCAGTAATTCTTTCCTTTCCATGGAAAATGTTGAAATATATATTGTAATACTTTATCTATCCGCTGTTGCTGTTTTTGTTTTTTTCTTTCTATTGCAGTTGCCTGTTTTCCACAAAATAATCTTTCCACCATAAGTTCACGATGCTGTTTCATAATCATAAGATAAGGCAGATGCCAAAATAGTCTTAATAAAAACAGTAAACAGATGCATAAGATAATGAACTGATATTTGGTGATAAAAGATATCCAGTTACCAATATTTAAAATACAAAACATCAAAAATATTGGCATTAATTCTCTTAATGGATTTACGATATTTACACTGATTCCTTCCCCAAAATAACCACTTTTTGTCGCAAAGGTAGCGTAAAAAAATGACACATAATAAACAATTTGTAAAACAAGCATAAAGCTTATAAAGGAAAGCGAAATCGTTGAAGATAATATATAATATATCAACTGTGATAATAAGAATGGTATCAGTTGCGCTATAAAAGCAAATGGCAGAAGCCCTGCGACATACTTTCGTATTTGGATTGGAAATGCTAATAATGTTTTCCATCGTCCTTCGGTTTCGTGATGTGCCATAATCCGGTAAAACAGAAATAATAAAGCAAATGCCGGAAAAGCAGATATCGACATCATTAGCTGTTCATGTGTCATTGGCTCTAAGATTCCTACAACGATTGTTAAGGAATCTTCATTATAAGTACCAAACGCATAAAGAAACGCTAGAATCATCACGATTGCAAGATATTTCCAGTCTTGATCTTTACAAATCATTTTCCATCTCATAAAACATCACCTTTGAAATATGCATGTAACTGATTTTTATCTTTTGTATCTATTGCTATACCTTTTTCATTTAATAAAATCAGGCGGTCCGCTAATGGCTCTAATTGATCAATCGTATGAGTGGTTAATAAAAAAGTTGTATGTTCTTTCATTTCTTGCAAAAGTTCAATCAAGTTAATGACACTTTTTGAATCAATTGCCACAAATGGTTCATCCATCACGATCATATCTGCACCACTTAATAAAATCATCGCAATCCCTGCCTTTTGTTTTTGCCCAGAACTGCATTTGTTTACACGTTGATTTAAATAGTCTACTGACAAGGCTTGTAATACTTTTTGAACAAACGGACTCTGTAAATCGAAATCCTGATGATGAAAACAGCGATAGAAATATCGTAAGTTATCTAGTACACTTAATTGTTCTATCAAAGGAGAATCAAAAGGTAAATAACCTATATGTATACCATTTCGCTCAACACTTCCTTCATATGGCAAAAGACTGCCACATAATAGGTTTAATAGTGTGCTTTTACCGCTGCCATTTCTTCCTGCCAATAGCACACAACCTTCTTCTCCTATTTCTAAGGAAAAGTCATGTAATACATCCACCTCATCATATGCAAATGATAGATGTTCAATTTTTATAGAATTCATTTGAATGCCTCCTGTCTATGCGATGAATTATATGCTCTACCCTAAGGGGAAAGTCAATATTTCTTAAGAATTTTTTACAAAAAAATTAAAAGGACAGCTTTGTACTGTCCTCAAATAATTGATTATGGAGCGCATTGGAGCGTATTTGGCACCCTTTGGAGCGTATTTGGCACCCTTTGGAGCGTATTTGGAGCGTATTGGAGCGCATTGGAGCATATCGGAGCGTATCGGAGCGTATTTGGAGCGCATTGGTTTATATCAAAATAATAACAATCATATTTTTCGAAATAATTTGGATGCATAATCACTAATATAATATATATTTCAATAGTAAAGATAATTAAAATATCATTTTTTTACATAATCAATATCCCCTTAAAATTTTTCTCGTTCATGATTAAAAAAAGCGATATATTTCAATCGCTAATCTTTCGCCTTTTGAACCTTCAATTGTTTTCCTTTGATAGTTTTCTTTTGTAATGCTTTCAAAACGATTTTTCCTTTCCCATGTAGGATATCTACATATGATTGACGATCCTGTATCTGAATGACACCAATATCATCACCTGTGACACCTTCAATTTCACAGATTGCACCAACGATATCGCCAGCACGAATTTTCTTACTTTTTCCACCATTTAAATAAATCTTCATTGTATCCTTACGAAGTTCTTTGCCTTTTTCTTCTTTAATTTCGATTGGATGACGCAAACCTTCTAATGCCTGTTCATTAACGATAACCTCTAAGATTTCTTTCGTATCCTTGATATCTAATGATTCATTTAAAAATTCTTCTAATGACGCAACACGTGCACCATCATATTGTGCAATAAGTGAAATTGCAACACCACTTGCATTTACACGTCCACTTCTACCTAATCGATGTACATAGGTTTCCGCTTGATTTGGCATATCATAGTTTATAATATGAGAAACATCCTTGATATCAATTCCTCTTGCGGCAACATCTGTCGCTACAAGAATTCTCAATTTGCCTTTCTTAAAATCATTCAAATTATCCATACGATCTTCTTGAAGCATGCCACCATGGATTTTATCAACACTTAAATCAAGTTTATATAATGCATCACACACTTCTTTTACATGCTCCTGCGTTTTCGCAAAAATAATACAACTTGCTGGCTGTAACTGGCAAAGCAGCTTGATTAAAAAATCAAGTTTTTCATGTTCTTTCATACGATATGCATAATGTGTCACAAGTTCTGTAACTGCATGAGTACTTGCGATTTCCACCATATTTGCATTTGGAATAAAGCTGGTTGCTAATTCCTGTATCGCTGGTGGATAAGTAGCACTAAATAAACAGGTAGTTAAATTTCCAGGGAAATAACCCATGATTTCTTTTACATTATCAATAAACCCCATATTCAGCATTTCATCAGCTTCATCAATAATACATGTTTTTATATTGTTTAATTTTAGCGTGCCTCTTTGCAAATGATCTAAAATTCTACCTGGTGTTCCTACAACAACATGACAGCGCTGTTTTAAATCCTGTACCTGAAAACGATACGGCTGTTTCCCAAAGATTGCGGCACTTTTTAAACGTTTGTATGCGCCTATATTATCAAATTCCTCTTTGATCTGCAAGGCAAGTTCTCTTGTTGGTGTTAATACCAAGCATTGTGGATCACGTTCATCCCATATAATATTCTCAATAACCGGAATCGCAAAAGATGCTGTTTTTCCACTTCCGGTTTTAGATTTGACGATGACGTTTTTCCCTTCTAAAATTAAAGGAATAACTTCTTCCTGTACTGGTAATGGTTCTTCGTATCCTAGTTTGTCTAATGCTTCTAAAATTGTTGTATCTAATTGAAAATCTTCAAATTTCATTTTATTCACTCTCATTTCCATTCCCTATTATACAGGAAGTAGATAGAAATTGCACAGTTTAAAAAATTAATCAAACATCATTAAGCAATCAAACTAGAAATCATCTTCATAAACAATATAAAAAACGTTATTTATCACTATGATTATTTAATATTTTATAATTTTTCCACAAAAAATAAAGTGTAAATAATATATATGGACTGCACAATAACATAATCAATAACTGTAATTCTGTTTTAATAAAGATATTAGATGAAGAACCAATTTCCGTCAAATAAAATAAATAATGATAATTCATGAATTTTTGTGATAAATAAATTAAACCATAACTGAAGATAATTAGATACAGCCATAGAGAATAGGCTTTCCCTTTTATCAAAGCTTTGTGGGCAAATATCATTATAAAAAAGGGAAGGATATAAATGATATCATCTTGATATATGAATGGTTCGTGAAGCTGTTTTAAAATAAGTATATAAATAAAGTTAGATAATAATATAAAAAAGATAATTACGATGTCCAAAACTACTGCATTTTTATTGGTATTTTTCATAAGATTATTTCCTCCATTTTTATATTCATAGTTTACCATTACATGATTTCCAAATTATGAAGAAACACTTATGTTTTTCTTATTAAATTATCAACTGATAGCAACAGGCAGTTATCAAAACTTACAAAACTGTAATCCTAATGTCACCAAAATGACAAGACAAATACAAAATTACCCATTATAATAGGAGTGTAGAAACAAGGAGGGCACTAATTATGAAGAAAGTCTTACAAATCATTGGCGCAGCTTTATGTATAATGTTATTTGGCTGTGAAGAATCTACTTTCTCAAAATAAGGTCCTTTGTATAAGGCATGGCGATGAAGCTATGCCTTTTTTAATTAATAATCAATTTTTTTAACCAATTCTATAACAAACGTTCAATTGTGTACTATTTTGATATCTGATAGAATGAAAGTAACTTAGGAGCGTGTTTTATGAAAATAAATGAAATTATAAAAACAAAACGTATTGAAAAAGGATTAACACAGGAACAGGTCGCCAACTCGCTTGGAGTTTCTACTCCTGCGGTAAATAAATGGGAAAAGGCAGTTTCTTATCCTGATATTACCTTACTTCCTGCTTTGGCCAGATTATTAGATACTGATTTAAATACCTTATTATGTTTCAAAGAAGAATTAAGTGATCAAGAAATAGGTGAGTTTGTAAATGAATTAGCTAATTTTGCACGTGAGCATACTTTAGATGAATGCTTTACACTGGCACAAAAAAAGCTTCAGGAATATCCTAACAGTGATAAACTAAAGCTGAATATCACAATCACATTAGATGGCCTTGGTATGTTTACCAATGAGAAAAAAATAGTTGCTCATATCAATCAGATACAAGCTTACTATCATGATTTAAAAAATAGTAAAGATACACAAATTACGCAGTATGCGACAACGAGAATTATCTATTATGAGATGGAACAAGCGCATTATGAAAAAGCCGAACAATTATTAAAGGAATTGCCTGATGAGTTACCATTTGATCGTCAACAGATTCATGCGACAATCGAAAAGCAGAAAGGTAATCTGGATGAAGCTTGTAAGTTGATGGAACAAAAATTGCTTCGTATAACTAATGATCTTCACGCTTGTTTTTCTTTTTTGATGAATATCGCATGGCAACAAGGTCGTATAAATGATTGTGATATGCTCGCAGATAAATTTCAAACTATCGCAAAAATTCTTGATTTATGGGAATATACCAGTCGTGTTTTACCATTTGAACTTGCGGTAAAGAAAAAAGATGTGGATGCTTCAATTGCCTGTTTAAAAGATATCCTGGAAACCCTCTCTCTGCCCTGGCAGATGCAAGCATCAGTTTTGTATCAACATATACCAAGTAAAGAAAACAATCCTAAAATGACTCAGATGTTGTCTAAACAGATACTTTATGATTTGGCAAATCCTGAACATGAAGAATATTCATTTATACAACAGGATGAACGTTTTCAGGATATCATAAAACAATACAAAGAAAAAGGAATCGATAGATTCTTAGAAGATTTATAATGTAAAACAGAACGTATAAATGGAGAAACTTGTTACACTTCTCCTAAAATTAAAAGAGTACCCTGAGCCACATTACTTGCTACAGTAAGAGGTGCGGGTACTACGGTCATTCATATTATATATCTTTTACCTAAAAATGCAATGCTAAAATTACGTATATGATTTACTTTTATGATTCGAATATGATAATGTCTTAATGAAACCAAATTGATTTTGTCTTTA
>NZ_QVFL01000025.1:3661-49612 GCF_003434225.1 Absiella sp. AM29-15 | reverse complement strand
CAACCAGTATTAATATCTCAATTGTTAGTCGTCTGCTTTTTTTATTGAACATGGGAAACCACCTCATCCAAGTGTATGCGAAAAAGCAAAAAAAAGTAGTTTTTCTACTTTTTTCATGTTTCCTTAGTGATTGGTTTCTTTCAAAATATACCTTGTATTTTTTGACGCACCAATCCTTGTGATTATATTTTTATCTATCATTTCTTTTAATATCGCACGTGCCCTTCTTTGTTTTACTCCTAATAGATTTTCCACTTCAACCGTGGTAACTTCACCTTTTTCTACAATTCGTTTATAAATAATTTGTTGCTGCTTTGTTAACTCGACTTTAATATAGTTGCCAACACTTTTTAGTAATCCATTATCACTTTCCGGCACTTTTTCGGCACTTTTTCGGCACTTTGCCATCGCTTTCCGGCATCTCTATTTTTAGATATCTATATCATTTTTTCTTTGAATTTCTTCAATTTTGTTTTCAATAAACGTCACAACATCCATCAGTTTTAAATCATCAGAATGGATCATCAAACGATCTAATTGAAGAGATTCACCTATCAGAATACATAATCCACCTTTTTCTTCATTCCCTGTAAACTGATAACGAACACCAAGGAATTCTCCTTGTATAATCATCCGTATCTGTATCTTGTTTGATTACTTCTTTTTCCCCATGAAGAATCAATTCACTTAATTCTATGGAACGCATATAAATATAATTTTCCAGTATTTTTAATCGCTCATCACTCAAATTATAGTGTGGATGCTTATAGAAATGAAAATTATACAGTTTCTTTAGATATTTTATATCCTCATGATCACAAAACCATGTAATCAGTTTTTCATGCGTTGCTCCAAGCGCTGATTGACTATGTGCTATCTTGTATTCATCAAAGCGTTTTTTATTCATGATATCTTCATCTTTCAAATAAGAGAATAATGAAATACCATGGTCAAATAAAGGCGCAAACCCTGTAAATTTATTTGTTGCATTATTTTTTAGTAATCCAAAATTGCCAAAGTGACGATCTTCATTTAATATCAATGCATCAAACAAAATCATGTGCTTAAAATCTTTTACAAAGCCTAACTTTTTGACTTTATCCACTAGGCATGAAATAGAATATTCTTCCAATACATGACCAATAGGTACATAAGATATATCTTTTGATGTAAAGTTTTCACAAACAGATGCCAATATGCCTTTCCAAATTTCTAAATCATATGAAACATGTATAATTCCCATAGCCTTCGCTACTTGTGCTGCATAACATTCTGAATAAGGTTCTCTTCCTCCATTTGAATATAGTTCTGCATTTATTCCCCCTTTATATAAATATAAAGTATTTTGCACTCTTTTCCATGCTTTTGGCAACATACCATTGGTTGTCATTTCTGGACTAGGGCTAAGTTCTTTAAGTGTTTCACTGTATCCGGTAAATGCCACCAAGCTTAATGCCTCTGAAAAACTATTATCATAAAGATTATAATCATCAAAGCGTCCATGAAAGTCTTCTTCTACCACCCAATAGATATCATTCACAGACAATGCCATGCAGATTTTCAAAGATTCTTCTAAGTCATTTTCATTTAATCCCTGACTCATCAATATTTCTTTTACAAACGCTCGATTACGAGGAATCATTCTGCTCTTCAACCATAATCAAATACATCCTTGCTTTTCCATAATATTTCCACAATCATTTCATCATAAAAATTCTTATGCATCTCAAACTTGATAAGCTCTTTATCATATTTTTTTAAAATAAACACACTCATTTTTAAACCTCCCTTCTTTACAAAATCAGGCACAAAGTCATTTCTTCGTGCCTTTTATATTATTTTTTATTTTCTTTTACTTTATATTCTCCATTCCATGGTACCATCTTCGCATGCAACAAATATCTGGCATCACTTGCTTCCCCATTAACTTCATAGGAACAGGTTGATAATGTAATCATACGATCACTTGCATTCATTTCGACATCTCGTTTGTTTTCTGCCAAGCCTTTAATCATATCAATATATGCTAAATAGCTTTGTTCATCTCCGGAATATGTGGTATAAGATGGACTGCCATCTTTTGTAGAATACATACTGATGACTTCACAACGATAATTGCCATCTGGTGTAAACAGATATACATATGGATGAGATGTATAGAATCCAGCATCCTTAAAATTTTCTAATTCCGCAAACATCGTTCCATGTTTAACATTATGTCCAAAAATAAAAGTGTTATTATCCTTAAATTCACCATTTGCCTGATAATCCATGAAAATCGCACCCGCATAGTTTTCAGCCTTTAAAAAAGTATGTGTCAAATAGAAAGAATTATCACTTCCATGAACGATGGGATAATTGATATCCGTATCAGGAATAATGATCCATCCAACAATTTCAGGATTTGCTTCTTTTAAAGCCTTCCAGTTGATTGTAAAAGGTTCTTCTTCCGGTTTCGGTTTTTCTGGTATCTCTGCAATATTAATTAATTCCGCTTTTTCTTTTCCTTCTTCATGATTTTGAGAAAATATATCATACAGCTGGTATCCACTATAAATGAACACCCCCAGTGCAATTACAAATAAAATACGCCATATCCATGGATTTTTCTTTTTTCCTGATTTTTTACTCATGCGAATCACTCCTCGTGTTTTATTTTACCATATATTTTACATACTGCCATTCCATTTGATATAATAAGAAAAATAAGATTTATGCAAATAGATAAGAAATGTGCAATTTTGATTTACAAAGTTTTTTGATTGTGCTATCATACATTTAGACATTTATCTAAATGTTCTAGTCGAGGTGATGAAATGGGATTTCAGGAAACTTTTAAAGCGTTATCTGATCCTACTAGAAGGGAGATCATCACGTTGTTGAAGGATGGAAAAATGAGTGCTGGTGAAATCGTCTCGCACTTTTCTATGACAAACGCAACTATCTCCCACCATCTGTCAGTTCTTAAGCAGGCTGATTTGATCAGTGATGAGCGAATCGGCAAGCATATTTATTATGAGCTGAATACCAGTGTGATTGATGAAATCATAGGATGGATCACATCTTTGAGGAAAGGAAATGAATGATATGGGGAAACAGAAAATCTTTTATGTATTATTCTTTGGCATGATCATTGTGAACCTTTTATTTTACACAAAACTGCCTGATCAAATTCCTGTCCATTGGAATTTAAACGGTCAGATTGATGATTATGCATCAAAATTATTTATCTTCTTTCCAGCAGTATTCTTATTATTGATGAAAATCGGTTTTGCTATCTTGAAGTATATTGATCCAAAAGGCAGCAACTACGAACGTTTCAAACATACATTGGAAGTGATTCAATTAGCAGTTTACCTATTTATTTTTTGTTTATGGGTAATCACGTGGGTTGCATGTTTTGATCCTGATTTAATCAATATCTCTTTTATGATGAGTTTATTATGTGGTGCTGTATTCACAATCATGGGTAATTTGATGCCAAAGTTTAAAACAAATTATTTCATTGGTATCAAAACACCATGGACATTATCCAATGAAACCGTATGGATGAAAACCCATCGCATGGCAGGAAAGCTTTGGTTCTTTGGTGGAATCCTGATGATTATCATAACTATGTTTCTTAAAAGCAGTCACATGATCATGGACTTATTTATGATTACTATTTGTATATTAGCAATTGCTCCTTGTATCTACTCTTATGTATTATATCGTAAAATCACACAAAACGTGTGAAAGAAAGGATGAACAACATGATTGAAATTAAAAATGTCACAAAAGTATATGGAGGAAAACATAAAGCCGTTGATGCTATTTCATTAACGATACCAACTGGTGAAATCATAGGCTTTATCGGACCAAATGGTGCAGGTAAAACCACAACGATCAAAATGATTACTGGTGTATTGAATCCAGATGAAGGGGAAATTTTAATCAATGGCAAAAACATTGTAAAAGAGCCATTAGAAGCAAAAAAAGAATTTGGCATCGTACCTGACAACGCAGATATCTTCTTGCGTTTAAAAGGAATCGAATATTTAAATTTTATGGGCGATATTTATGAAGTAGAAAGCAATGTAAGAAAAGAGCGTATTGCACATCTTGCGAAAGTATTTGAAATGGAAAATGCTTTAAATGATAAGATCTTATCTTATTCTCATGGTATGCGTCAGAAAATTGTCATTATGGGTGTATTGATTTCTGATCCAAATGTATGGATTCTGGATGAACCAATGACTGGTCTTGATCCACAATCTTCTTACTCATTAAAAGAAATGATGAAGGAGCATGCTGCCAAAGGCAATACAGTATTCTTCTCTACTCACGTTTTGGAAGTTGCGGAAAAGCTTTGTGATAAAGTTGCGATCATTGATAAAGGTCATATCATTTTCTTTGGCACTTTGGAAGAATTACAAGCACAGCATCCTGATTGTGATTCTCTGGAATCCTTATTCTTAGAGGTCATTCAACATGCGTAAGTTTTTATCTCTGACCAAAGTTCTTGTCAAGAATACAATGGGGTCATTAACGGATGGAAAAAGTAAAAAAGGATTCCAGATCTTTATGTATATCATCTTATTCATCTGTTGTTTCCCTATGGTATTTGTATTCTATTACATGTTTGATGAACTAATTAAAGTCTTAGCACAAATTCACCAGGAAGGTGTAATGATTGGTTTTGGATTCCAGATTGCAAATTTCGTCACATTCTTATTTTCTATCTTTCTGATTCCAAGTGTCTTTTATTTCAGTAAAGACAGTGAAACATTATTGTCCCTGCCTATTAAGCCACAGACCATTCTGGCAAGTAAGTTTACGGTCTGTCTGATTTATGAATATATATTCTCTTTGGCAGTTGCGATTCCCTTACTTGTGGCATATGTACACAATGTAGATGTTACCCCTTTATTCTATATTTTTGCTGTGATTGTAGTTTTAACACTACCTGTTTATCCACTAATTTTAAGCAGTATCATTTCAATGTTAGTTATGCGTTTTGTGCCATTCTTTAAGAATCGTGATCGTTTTAATATGATTGGTGGTATCGTAGCAGTTATAATCGCCATGGGATTTAGTTATTTCATGAATTCTGAGAGTATGCAAAATATAGAGCCACAACAGTTGATATCTATCTTGATGGATGGAAATAATTCCTTGATCAATATGTTGTCTTTGATCTTCCCTGGTGTCCCATACGCCGCAAAGGCCTTGTATAACGCTGATATTCTCTCATTTATCATAAATATCGTTATCACCATTGCCGCAGTAGCATGCTTCTTGTTTATTGGCAAAATGGTATATTTCAAAGGTGCTATTGGATTTAATGAAACCGGAAGCAATCGTAAGAAATTATCTGACAAAGAATTTGATAAAACAACACATCAGAAAAACAAGGTACAGACCTATATGATGAAAGAATTCAAATTATTGATCCGCACCCCTGTATATTTCTTGAATTGTATTGGTACAAGTGCTATCATGCCTATTGTATTTATCATCATATACTTTACAAGTGCATCGGACATAGATTTATCTGCATTATCAGGATTCTCTTTTGAAGGCTTTTTGCCTTATGCCGTTTTAATTGGTCTTGCTGGTGGTATCCTGTTTGCGAATATGAATCTGATTTCAGCGACAGCTATTTCTCGTGAAGGCAGCAATGTGATGTTTATGAAATACATTCCGATGGAATTTAAGCAGCAGATTCATGCGAAAACAAACTGCGGTATTATCGTTTCCCTGATTTCCATGCTGGTTACGGTAATTATCGCCTATGTGATTTTCCCTTACCTGCCAATCTATTATTATATTGTTTGTTTCTTGGCAAGTATCATTACGACACTTTTAGGAAATTATGCTGGTATCTTAGTAGATATGGCACATCCAAAGCTTGTTTGGGAACAGGAAGCTGCCGCTGTTAAACAAAACATGACCGCAATGATTGCCATGATGGGTGGTATGGCTTTATGTGGTTTAATGGTATTTGCAGTATTTATGTTACCATTTGATGATATCACAATGACTACTACCCTTGTTACTGTGGTATGTATTGCTTTAACACTTGTACTTCGTATACTTGTTGATAAATCCGCAAAAAAACTATTTGAAAGGATTTAATACACATGAAAAACGTACTATTATATTTTGGTGCAAACCCTGAAAAGAAAGACAATGTTTGTAAAATATTAGAAGATTTACATTTAACTCCGATTGTTGTAAGTGATGAAGAAAACAGCCAGCAGGTGGGATATCTGATGAAACTTGCAGACTTTACGAAGCAATCAGAAAAAGGTGAACGTATCGCTATGGATTTGATGGTATTTGAAGACGTGGATGATGATACCATTAGAGAATTCACAAAATTCAGTAAGTTATTACATTGTGAAATGCCACAAAAAGCAATGCTTACCGAACACAACAAAAACTGGAAGCTATGTGATCTATTACAAGAAATCGAAAAGGAACACGCCTATTTCGCTTATGTAGAAAAGATTCACACCATGTTAAATGAAAGTCAACATCTAATCATTGATGATTATACCAAAGACTCCTGGAAAGCTTACGAAACAGCCTTCTACGCAGCCTATGATGCCATCCAGAAGCAATGTTCTATGGATGAGATAAAAGCTGTCTATGAGCGTTTCTATAAGGCTAAGGAAGGATTGAAAAAAGCATAAAAATAAACCCCGTCAAAATGAATTGGCGGGGTTTATTTTATATATTGCCTTTTAGATATGAGATGATATCTACTATTTGAATATTATTCGTTGATAGTTTTTTCGCAAGGCTTATTAACTGATTATATGTTAACTCATTACATTTTTCAATATCAAGCAAGATGCGGTATGCAATAGATAACTCATTAATAGAAAAGCCATATTTTTCATGAAACAGTTCTTCTTAATTTGCTAAATACATTGCCTTATATTGTAATTTCCAATACATTCCACATGCCTTTTGTCTAACTTTATCATCGCTACTCTCTAATGATTTTTCTCTACAATCTTTTTCACCATGGAATCATCAAAGATAAGTTCTTGTTCATACTCTTTCATGGATGCCTTGTAAAAGTCATGAAATTTTTCTTTAAATGCATGAAATGCATCTACAACATCTGTCATTAGATTAATTTACAAAACTCAACATTTTTCTTTAGTTCTTCTTCTGTCATATTCTTGGGAATCATACTCATGTTCCTCCTATTCTTTAAGGAAATTATAACACTCAGTATTTTCTGCTTCAATATAATATTTTTAAAAATTAATTAATTGGCGCCTGAAACGATTGTTTTCGGTTCTAACCATAAAGTAAAGACAACATGATATTTTAGAAGATTTACATTTAACTTTAATTCAAAAAGTGATATGTTGTATTTGAAGATGCTAATGATGACATTAGAAAATTCACGAAATTTACTAAACTACTTCATTGTGAAATGCAAAAAAACTATATTCATCAAACATAACAAAAACTGGAAGTTGTAGGATCTATTAAAAGAAATAGAAAAAGAACACGTCTATTTCTCTTATGTAGAAAAGATTTATAGCTCATTAAAAATGAAAAGAGCAAAAACTGTCTATGAGCGTTTCTACGGACTAAAACGATTGTTTAAAAAAATCTGAAAAATTGATAATGTAATTCTTATTAGCATATTAAAAAATTATTATCCTATATGTACACAACAAAACGCATTTAATTTCATATTTCTTATTTTTAACCTAATTCAACAAATCCAGTTTATTCATTACTACATTCTTCATTAATTTTATTTTTCATTTGTAATATAATTGATTCAATTTGATGTTTTTTTTACATTCATCTTCTCGGATGTTAATTATATTGCTTCAATATTCTATTTGTTCTTCCATATTTTGTCTTGGCATTAACAGTACCTCCTTCATCTTATTTGAATTTTATAAGATTCAGTTAACGTTTACTAGCTACGAGTTATTTGATGTTTACTTCGTAAAATAGTCCTAAAAAAAGACACAGATCATAATTTTCTGTGTATTCTATACTTTGTTCTGATAATATTCTATTAAAAACAGCATTTACAAAAAGTAATATGATACTATTTTAGTTTAACTAATTTTAATATATATTTAAAATTTAATAAACACTCAACTAATGCAATTAAAATCATCATAATTGTACAATATACGTTTTTTTGATAAAATAATGCAAATATAACTATCATTAATATAACGCTTTTAAACATATATTTTCTATCCAAATGGATATCAATCATTTTTTTGATGTCAAAATGTCGATAAATAGCCATAACAGCATACGCAATTAAAGTTGAAATTGATGCAGCATATAAACCAATATAACTAATTAACAATAGATTAATTATTATATTAACGATAGCTGAAACAATTGATGTATTCATTACCTGTTTCGTCATTTTTTTTGCAATGTATATAGCACTATATAATCCAACCGCAACATTGAAAATCATTGCAACTATTAATATTGGTACATTGTCTAAAGCTGCATTATATTTATCATCTATGAACAATCTGAATACTATTGGCATTACTGCAATCAAAAGCATACCTAGACAAGTAAATGCTTTTAATACTATATTAATCACATTAGATATGAATCTATTACTATCATTTTCATTTACATGTAAACTAACTGATTCAGCCCATGATAGCTGAAATACGTTAAACACACCTATAAAAAGAGAAGAGAACTTATTAGATACAGCATAAATACCATTTGCCGATACACTAAGCATTATTGATATAATTGTTCTATCCGATGCATTCACTATCCACCATGATATACCATTTGGAATTAATGGTATTGAATATGATAATATTTCTTTCAAATAGTTTAATCTTATAGCATTAAACGATATATATTTTTTTAAATCTAGAGAATAGAAAAGATAACTAATAGTCATAATATTTGCTATTATCATACTCAAAAGCATTCCGTCAGCTTCCATTTTTAAAACTGGAATAAAAATTACATTTAAAAAAACCGTAGTTATACCATTGATGCAACAAGATATTGAATAATTAATATTTTTCCCTAAACCTCTAGAAACTTGAATAAAATATTGAGAAAAATAACTCATAATTATCACAATATATATTAAATATTTGTATTTAATATTAAGAAAGAAAGAAAGTGGAATAAATAAAATAGTGCAAAAAATTGCAATAACTGTTAAAGTAAAAAGAATGGTAGTAATAATGCGTTTCGATTCTTCAATATCTTTTCTTTTATCAACTAAAAATCTAAATGCTGCCATTTCTAAATCAAGTGATAGTATAGGTACAAACAACGATATATAAGTAATTACTAAATCAACTATTCCAAATTCAGATGAAATTAAATACTTTGTATATAATGGTAATAATAAAATCGTGATAAACTGTGTACAAGCTTTCCCAATAAAGATTATAATGGTATTTTTTACCAGTTCTTTATTTTTATTCATTGATTAATCCTCTACGCTTATACTTTTCACTAAATAGTTTATTTCTAATAAATCTAGGTAGTAGATAAGCATGATCATTTATAAAAAATGACAATTTTCTTTTTGAACTAGTATATTGTTCTGTATAGTATTTATTAATACAGTAATTATATCCTTCTTTTTCATAATCTAGCCAAAAATCAGTATACAATTTATTTTTCTTGAATGCGCTTGTTAAACATTTATTACCATTTTTTGCTTCAATGAAATTTTTTTCAAACAATTTTACATTTGGTAACTTTTTAATAAGATTATTCCCTTTTTCTGAATTTATTAATATTAAAGAAATTCCTTTTTCATCATTACGTAGTTGCCTTGTTTCAGAAACATATCCCCAAAAATCTGCTAATGTTATATCAGATACTCTCTCTTCACCAACATATTTGCATGTGTCGCATACGTCATTTGTTATCAAGTCGGTCAAAAACAATCTCAAATATGGATCAACACAAGTATTTTTTTCATATACTCTATTATCCTTCAGATCAATTCTCATACTAAATACATTCCAACTTGGTTTTTTATATCTAAAATTTATATTATCAATCTTAGTTAATTTGTTATCTTGTAAATAATCATTAAATACTCTTGGAGATGGTGCTCCGTGACACAAAACATCAATTGTAATTAAATTTTCATATTCTTTTCGTAAATATTTTTTTAAGCCTGCGATTTGACAAGCAACACCACTAAATAAAACAAATTTCCCTTGTATTAAGTCCTTTTCAACATCAATAAATATATTTCCGACATAACTTTGAACGTATTTACTACCTTGTGATTTCTTTATATCATTAATATTTACAAAACGTTCGTGCTTTATTAAATTTCTATCGTCTATGCTAACGCCATAAACAATTCCGCCAATTGAAATAATTACTGAAGCCATCTCAAAAAATAGACCTCCGGAACTACTTTTTTCTCTAACACTATCGTTTTTTGTCCATCCTGCATAGCATTTTTCCCATTTACTTTTACTTATTTCACTTAATTCTGGACAAACATGCTCACATTGATGACAACCAACACATAATGAATCATCAATTAACGGAATGTAAAACCCTTTTGTATTTTGAGAAATTTGAATAGCATTTTTTTTACATGTAGAATAACATGCCATGCATCCAGTACATCTTTTTGGTAAGTTCATAACTACAAAATTCACTCCTTAACTCTTCTAGAAAATATTTTAAAAGAAAAAAATCAAACTCTTTATAAAAATTTTCATTTGGTTTAATACAATAATTAGATAACATCTATAATGATTTAAATTTTTTCAAAAATACTCTTAAGTTTATCGTAGTATTCTCGTTTAAAATAAGGTTTAATTTCAGTATTATTTTGCGAAGATATTATATTACTTGCTAAATTACTAATATTTTTAATATCATCGCAGTAAAAGGCATAATCATCATATATGTTCTTAAACCACTTTACTCCTGTTGAAACTTTGTGATCTTTTGTTTTCATAACAATTACAGGTGTATTTGAAATTAAAGAAAAAATAGTACCATGATATCTATCTGTAATCATTAATTTATAATTTGCAAAAGTATCAATTTTTTTCCATACAGCAGTTTGAATGGAATTTGAGTTTATATCAATTAATTCACGATCATTTGTATCAGTAACATTTACAGATGATATTTTTCTTAAATCATTTTCTAAAGCAGAAATTTCTCCATAAGAATAATATTTTTCTCCATCATTCCTTACACACAACGCTATGCCATTTCTCTCTTGAGAGTATACTTTTTTACCGATTAGTGTTGTAACAATATCTGGAAATAATTCAATATTGATACCTTTAAAATTTTGACTTGCATAATCATAAGATAGTTGGTCTCTAGTCAATAAAAGCAATCGTTCACATTTTTTTAAAGTTTCATACATACTTAACATATTGTTATTATTTTCATATAAAATTGTTTGCGGAAAAATCAAAACTCTATTCTTATAAAATTCATTCAATATAGTTAATCGAACTTTATCATCTGGATGACCGTCCGTCATCGTATATCCACTTTGAAAAATAATAACATGTTCTTCTTTTAAGTACTTTTTCATTAGATCAAGCATTTTCTTATTAAATCTATTTACGACTGCTGATG
The DNA here is from genome assembly GCF_003434225.1 of Absiella sp. AM29-15. Taxonomy (NCBI): domain Bacteria; kingdom Bacillati; phylum Bacillota; class Erysipelotrichia; order Erysipelotrichales; family Erysipelotrichaceae; genus Amedibacterium; species Absiella sp. AM29-15. The sequence goes on along the minus strand of NZ_QVFL01000025.1, from coordinate 38,005 downwards.
GAATTTCTATCACCCTAAAATTCGAATAATTTTCCTTACACCAATTTTCAATACACATTCTTTGTGCTAAATCACCTAAATTGTTATGTTCTGGTGCACAAAAATACCATATTATATTTTCTTTCTCAATAGTATTAATGTCACTACAAACACGAGCAAACATTTTTTTTACTTTTGGATAAGACTTTACACTTCTAAAGTATATTACTGGAATCTTAATGATTTTTTTTATGTTTTTATTTTTATTCAAGAAAAAAGTGATTTTATTTTTTAAATCCATTCTATTTATCTCCTTCTATTCCCAAAAAACATATGGAATAATACCAGACCAATATGGTCTATATACCAAAATAATTATATAGTAACTTAAGCAAATAATTATCAATATAACAACAAATAATCGTCTATTATTTATTGATTTGAAAGTAAATATCATATTAGGGATTGTAATACAATTGATAATTGAAAAATAGACAGCCATTCTATCCAATATTGCTCCATTAATTGAAACAAAACTGATGACGCAAGACAACAGTGAACAATAATAACCTATTTTCAAAATACTAGATTTATTATTCTCATAATTTCTTTTATATGAATAATTAACAAATACAAAGAAAAGAAATTGCAGAATAGCTTTTAAAATTGTTCCAATTTGATTTTCTAAATAGTATTTATCTGAAGTCAAATAAGATGTATATTTAGGTACAATTCTTATCACTAGATTTATCAGCTGATTAGCAAATAATGTAGATATCAATGCAACTGCAATAATTATTCTTCGATTACTATTTGTAATTTCAATTTTCATTAATGGATATAATAGAATTGTTATAATAGCAGAAGAATGAAATAAAGATGCTAAAATTACTAAACCAAGAAATTTAAATCTTTTTTGTTTTTCCAAACAAACAATAGCTAAAAATACAAATCCTATAGCTAAATATTGTCTTAATAAACACATTGAATTTGAATAATACATTAATCCAACAAACATTAATAAAGACATCCATGGATATTTAGACTCTTTATAAAAGAAATAATATGTCATTAGAAGAATTAGGACTGAACTAAAGAATAACAAAAGGTGTGGATTATCACTTAATTGCTTAATCATTACATTAAAAAATCTATAGCCTACCTCAAATCTATCTACATAATATACAAACATATCTTGAATTGATTTTACAGCATTAAACGCCCTTACATACATATTAGTATCTGTACCAATACTTAATCCACGACAACCTGAAACAATCAATAAACTAATAAATGTAATGCATAAATATACTCTGGAATATAATTTTTTATTTTTATAATTACTATCATAAAGGATAATTGCAAGTAACAAAATCAAAAAAATAAGAAATAAAAAAATAGTCATTTATTTATCCTCTATTTTTTTTATGACCTTTGCAGGAATACCAACTGCAACTGAATTACTTTCTATATCATTTAGGACCACAGCATTTGCACCAATTGCAACATTATCTCCGATTTTTATTTTTCCAAGAACGACTGCACCTGTGCCTATTAATACATTATCACCAATTACAGGAGCCCCTGGTTTTCCACTTCTACCACCAATAACTACATTTGATTGTATTTTACAGTTTCTACCAATAATTGCCTCTTCATGTAGCACAACTCCACTTGCTCCATGTGGAAATATTGTACCATCACCTATACTTGCTTTATATGGTATTGTAGCTCCACAAATAATCCTAATTGACATTTTTATAATCTTTGGCAAAATTGGTATTTTATGTTCATATAACCATCTTGAAATTTTATAAATTTTTAGTACACCTTTATTCTCCATAAACTTCTCCTTCACTAATTATAAATTGATAGCCATTTGATTGCTGTGTTTTTTATATCAAAATTATCATAACATATTGATTTTGTTTTTTTATTTTTGCATTCTTTTATCGTACTTATCCATTTAGCATCGTCATTAATGGATATATAGCTAACATTTCCTAAATTTGCTTCTTTACTAACATTATCATTTGCAATGCAAATACATTTATCATTTACTATTTGTTGTTCAATTAATACTACAGGTAATCCTTCACCGTATTTAGATGGTAACAAATGGCAATCAAAAAGAGACATGTAATCATTTACATTTTTAACTTTACCCGTGAATACTACGTTATTAATACTTTCATCAATAACTTTTTTTTCTAAATTATTAAATAAAGGCCCTGATCCAATCAATATAAATAAATATTTATCCGAATCCAATTTTTTTGCTAAATCTATAGTATATTCGAAATTTTTCATATCATTAAATCTTCCAACTTGACCAACTACGATTTTTGAATCGGATATACCGTATTTCTTTCGTATATCATCCACTTCATTCTTGTCAATTGTCTTATATTTTTGAATATCTAATCCATTATACAACATATCTACATCAGCATTTTGAAAAAATAAATTATCAGCAGCAACTTTGCTGCATGCCACTAATTTTGTTGAATATCTATTAATTAATAACTTACATATTGGAAGATATATTATTTTTTTTAACTTACTGCACTTTCTTTGAACATCTGATGTGTGTGAATGACATATTCTGGTATTTACATTGCATTTTTTTGCAGCGTATAAACCAACACAAGATTGAAATGACGTATGAAAATGAATAATGTCATATTTATTATTTTTCAAGATACTTAATATTAATCTATAATACTTTAAAACACCAATTTTTCTTACATCACCTTCTAAAATGAATATATTTGATCCTTTTTTCCTTAATTTTTCAACCAGTTCCAAATCACAACCATCATGGGTAATAAAATCGAACATAAATTGTTCGTTACCGTTTTCTTGAGCATTTAAAACATTTAAGATCGCTGTTGTATCTCCACCATTTCCCAAAAAACCGACAACATGCAAAATTTTTTTCATTCACTACTCTCCTTTATTTTTGAGGTAAATTCTTTTTATACTTGCGTGGTAAGCCCAACCAAAAATACATCTAATAGATTTAAATATACTTAACTTTTCAACGCCCCTATATAAATACCAAGTTCTTTTTAATGCATTTAATTTGTTACTACTTAAAGAATTATTCACACGTCTATATGCAGCTAACACTTCGTTTTGACCATTAAACTTAACACCATTCTTCAACATTTGAAGCCAAGTTGCAGAATCTTGGCCTCTTCTAACATTAGGCATGACAAGTAGTTTCTTATTAACTTTTTGTAAATCAATAAATACACCAACTGTCTGAATAATTGTATTGCTCAACAACTGATTATAAGTAATAGATTTTGGCATTTTGACAATTTTATTTAATTTAGAACCATCTTCATTAATTTTTTCGTAATCACAACAAATAAATTGCGCGTTGTTTTCATTAACGTAATTCACCTGTTTTTCTAATTTTTCAACATACCATAAATCATCTGCATCTAAATATGCAATATATCTACCTGTAGATAATTCTAATCCTTTATTTCTAGCCACAGCAGCTCCACTGTTGCATTCTAAACAATAGTACCTAATCCTATTATCTAATTCTTCATACTTCTTGATTATTGTAGCCGAATTATCAGTAGAACAATCATCAACCAAAATCAGTTCCCAATCTTTATAACTTTGATTAATTACACTTTCTATAGTTTCCGATATTAATCCTGAAGCATTATATACAGGTGTTATAATTGAAACCTTACTATTCATTTCCATATGTATTTCCTCCCAAACTTCTTATCTTTAGTTTATTTCCAAAATATAAATCATAATGATCTAGAGAAAAAGGCATAAAATCAGAGCAAGGAGAAAACGTAAGCTCCGAAAAATATATTTTCTCATTTATACAGAATAAATCCACTCTTACAAAATCAAAATCAGCAGATAAATCTCTTGCTATTTTTTCCATTTCTTTAATCTTTTTAGGCAATCTTATTTTACCTTTTATTGGGTCATGATCTTTTCTGGTAAAAGGCGAAACTTTTCCATCCATATCAAAAAAAGTTGCTTGCATATTTCTAAAACTTCCTTCAGGAGCTACAGATACATAGAACATTAATGGTTCCCCATTAAAACAAAAAACTTATAATCTTTAATCTCATCTTCCAGGAATTTTTCGCAAATAATCTTTCTTTTAATTTTGCTATAATGAGGCTCTACAGAAACAAGCCCAAAATCTTCATTTATCCATCTATTTAGTTTTACTTTTGCAGCCTTGTAATCAAAAACGTTTTTATCATTACATAAAATGTTATAACCAGCGCCATGATTGCATTTTAAAACAAATTTTTGAGGAAGATTTTCCCATTTGATTTCGTCTACAGAATTACATGAAAAATACAAATCATTTAATAAATAATCGTAACCTTTCTCTCTTATATATTCTCGCACCAGATATTTATCTGTACATTTAATTACTAATTCATTATTTTGATAATTATTAAGCTTAAGCCAGTTAATTTTATCGTTAAATGTTTTAGGATTTTTAATATTTAGTTTTTTATGCATTCTTACTCTATACATTATTTTGTTCGAAAATACAGGAGAAATTCTAGAGACACATTTTCTTAAAATTCTAATAATATTTTTCATTTTATTCATTAGTTCTTTAATCCCTTCTAAATAAATCTCTTGTGTATACTTTATTTTCAATATCATTTAGACACTCATCATATCTATTTGCAACAATTGCATCACTTTGTTTTTTAAAAATTTCTAAATCATTTACAATCTCACTTCCAAAGAACGTTTCACCATTTTTTAAAGTAGGTTCATAAATAATTACTTTTGCGCCTTTAGCTTTGATACGTTTCATTACACCTTGTATAGACGATTGTCTAAAGTTATCTGAATTAGACTTCATTGTTAATCTATATACACCAACGGTAATATCTTTTTCATTAGATGAATCATATTCGTTGTTATCTTGATAACTGTAATATCCTGCTTTTTCTAAAACACGATCTGCAATAAAGTCTTTTCTTGTTCTATTTGATTTAACAATTGCACTCATCATATTTTGTGGTACATCTTGGTAGTTAGCTAATAATTGTTTTGTATCTTTAGGCAAACAATATCCACCATATCCAAATGATGGATTATTATAATGCGTACCTATCCTAGGATCTAAACATACTCCGTTAATAATTTGTTTAGTATCTAGACCTTTCATTTCTGCATAAGTATCTAACTCATTAAAATAAGATACACGTAAAGCTAGATAAGTATTTGCAAATAGCTTAACTGCTTCAGCTTCAGTAAATCCCATAAATAATGTATCAACATTATCTTTAATTGCACCTTCTTGAAGAAGTTCAGCGAACACATGAGCTGCCTCCAAAAGTCTATCATCATTTATATCTGTTCCAACAATAATTCTTGAAGGGTATAAGTTATCATATAAAGCTTTTGATTCTCTTAAAAATTCAGGAGAGAAAATAATATTTTTACTTCCTGTTTTTTCACGAATACTTTGTGTATAACCTACAGGTATTGTTGATTTAATAACCATAATAGCATCTGGATTAATTTCCATTACTAATTTAATTACTGATTCAACAGCACTTGTATCAAAGAAGTTTTTCTTTGAATCATAGTTAGTAGGTGCTGCAATAACTACAAATTTAGCATCTTTATATGCTTCAATTGCATCTAATGTAGCTATTAAGTTTAATTTTTTTTCAACTAAGTATTTTTCAATATAATCATCTTTAATAGGCGATTTTTTATTGTTAATTAATTCTACTTTTTCTGGGATAATATCAACCGCAACAACTTCATGATGTTGAGCTAATAATGTGGCAATACTTAATCCTACATATCCTGTTCCTGCTACTGCTATTTTATAACCCATATAATCATTCCTTCCGATTTGATTTTCACTATTTTAAACATACTCTATTACAATCTTCGAACCAATCATTAAAAGATTCTTCTAGTATCCAATGAAATTGATATCCTGAATTTTTCAATTTGTCACCATTGATGTTTGTACTAACCATTATTTTTTTAACTCTAGCCGGATGAATACCAACTGCTTTACCACCAATAGGACCCACAATTGCAGCAACTCCCATTAAAAATTTATCATTTACACTAGGAATCCAACTATTCATTCCAGTAGCTTTTTTCATTGTTTCACAAATTTGTTCAATATTATAGGCTGGTTCAAACATACAATTCCATACTCCAGATTTCCCATTTTCTAAACTCCACATAAAGAAATGAACTAACTCTTTAACATAGATACATGCTTTAATAGTATCTTTTCTAGTATAGAAGAAATAATGTTTTTTAATTCCAGAGTAAAGACGTGCCATATTTCCATGTTCTCCTTTACCATACACAATACCAAGCCTTTTTTATTTATGGTTGGCACAGTTCTAAGGTTTACTCCCTTATATTCATTTGAAGTATTACCATCAAACTCCTGTCCACTTACATGATGACCTCTTCTATTGAAACATGTAATACTATGGCCTAAGGCAACTATCCTTGTACTTAATTCTTCTACAACGATTTCTACACCCCCTCTCTTGATGGAATTCTTTTTTGCCCTAACATTGCTATTCCTAATTTTTCTTTCAAAATTTATTTATCAAAAAGCAGAAGGATCCCAGCGCTCATCAATAATGGATAATATATAATTGATTTATCATAAATAAGAAGCAATTTTTTAGAAATCACCATGATTAATGGATACAATCTTTTCCCTGATCCTCCTGCTAATATAATTTCTTTCATTTCTTTACTTCATTTTGTTTGATGATTTCATTTATAAATATTTTTGCAGAACTAATAGAATCAGTATACGGTCGCATAACATAAAGTGGTGTACTTCCATATGAGTATGTAGGCACCATATCTCCTTTACCATCTACCAAAGTGCTTTGCACATCCCATTTCGCCATATCATTTATCTGCATTTGTATTAATGCTGTTATCTCATCTGTTTTCATGTTTGTTTGAAACATACCTTGTACTGCATTCAAGATTGATTCATAATTCTTAATGATATTGGTCGTTGTCATCTTATTGATCATTGCACGAATGACTTCCTGTTGATTTTCTCCACGATGACGATCTCCTGCATTATAAGCATATCGCTCTCTCGCAAATCCTAATGCACATCTTCCATCCACATGGTTTTCACCTTGTTTAATATTACATCTTGGTCCATTGCGTAAGTTAACATCTTGATCTGAATTGATGTCAATACCACCTAATGCATCTACCATCGTTGTTAAAGTATCAAAATTGATTCTAATATTGTAGTTGATATCTACTCCAAGAATATTTTCAATAGTGGCCTGGCTTACTTCAACTCCATACAATCCAGCATGTGTCAGCTTATCCATTGCTCCAGTTTCACATACACCATCATGGCATTGTAAAGGTACATAATAATCACGTGGTATAAAGACTAATCCAATCTTTTTCTTCACCGGATTGACTGCCATTAACATATTGACATCGCTACGACTTGTTGTTGTAATAGGCCCTGTTGTATCGATTCCTGAAATATAAACAATAAAACTTTCTTTTGTGACAGAAGCTGATTTTAGATTTTCAATCGTTTTTTGTTTATCCAATGTATAAATTACCTTTGTTTCAGATTCAAACTTTTTATCAATCAGATTAAAGCTATCACGAAATCCTTCATTCATGATGATGGCATCTGTTTTATCATTTAATAGATCTTGAAGCATTTCTTCACCACTTGCATATTCCGTTTTTGATACCTGATTTGAGAATTTTTCATTCAAACGGTTTAACATAAAATCTGTATTCTCACGATCTATGTTTTTCATAATACCAAACTGTTTTCCATCTAAATCTTCTATCTTCTGGAATGCACTGTCTTTCTTCACTAAGACAGAAACAGTAGTTGTTTGAATATTTCCATTTGAGATTTTATTGATAGTTTCTTGAGCTTTATTGATAACTTTTACATTCACAAAAATCATCAACACACTTAAAAAAATCGCTAATACTTTACTATCTATTTTCACTGTTTTATTCGTTTTGCTAGACAATTGCATAAAGATAACTAATCCTAATAAAACAGCTAATATCAATATAACGATTGCTAGGTATTTCAATGGCAATAATTTGTAAACACTATATGTTAAAACAAGACTTACAATTAACTGTATGATCCAGAAAATATGCTTTCCTATCTTCTTTATATTCTCCATGTAAGCCTCCTATTTCTTATCATCCTTGCTCCATGAATCTTTGACTTCTTTCACGATCTTGTAATATGTAGATCGTTTCATTCCCAATTGCGCTCGATAAGCATCGTGGCTTAATTCTTTTCTCATAATCCTTTTGATGTTTTCTTCAAAATCATCTGGTACTTTTATTCTTGGTCTGCCAAAACGACCTTCTCCTTTGTATTTCTTTTCTAGCGCCTTATCGATGCCTGCACGTTGAAGTTTTCTTGCTCTATTCTTTCTACTTACTTCAATGAAATCCATAAGTTGTAACATTACATCGACATCTAAGTCCTCATCATCGATTGTTAATAATTGAGCATGAATGTCTTTTAATGTTTGTAGCTTATCTTTTAGACTAACTTCTTCTGATGAGATACAATCAATAGATGGAACCAGTAACTTATCGTTATCTTTTAATTTTTTAACAAGATCATTCCATCTAATATCATCATTTTCTGTATCATCGATATAGATTTGATTTTCCTTCAAATTCAATGAATTTAAAACGTTCTCTTTTTCATTTTTATTTGGTAAGTATGCATAAAAATATTCCATTTTTATACACCTTCCTTATGACTCACTATTATAGTAATAACCATAATAGTGTTTTGCTTCTGCTTCTACTTTTGTAAGTACAGTTCCTAAGATATTTGCACCGTTTCTTTGTAGCTGTGTGATTGCTGCTTTCGCATCATTCTTATTAGTTTCTTTCGCTGAAACTACATAAATCGTTCCATCCGTTACTGTGCTTATTGGAATCGCATCTGCTACTGCATCTACTGGTGGACAATCAATTACGATAAAATCAAATCTTGTTCTTAGCTTTTCAATTAGGTGTTTGAATTTTTCACTAGAAAGTAGTTCTAATGGATTAGGCACTTTCATCCCGCTTGTTAGTAAATAAAGCTTTCCATCACTTGTGTTATCCTTGAACTTCTGGAAATATGTATCATCATTCACATCAAAGCTATCAAAATTCTTCATTAAGTTGCTTAATCCAACTTTATTTGAAACATTAAAAATCTTATGTTGTACTGGTTTTCTTAAATCACAGTCCATCAATAATACATTGTGATATTTCGCAATACTGACTGTCGCAAGATTACTCGCTACGGAGCTTTTTCCTTCTGCTGGATTTGTACTTGTTAGATTGACTACTTGAATATCTCCCTCAAATTGGGAATATTCAATATTCGTTCTTAACTGTCGATATACTTCTGAAAAATCAAACTGTGATTGTTTTACTGTTTTCTTCTTTTTCTTATCATGTCGCTTTGGCGCAAGTTTTCTTTCCATCCTATCTTCCTTTCTTTCTTAATCTATCGAAGATAGATTTTTTCTTTATGACTTCCATTTCTTCTAAATGTTCGTTGTTGATGATATGCATTGGATTTTCTTGTAATAAAAGAATGGCATTTGCTTTTCCATATTCTTTTTCTATAATTGCATAGATATCTGATAGCTTTGCGATTCGATGGCCTTTACTTCTATGAGTATCACTTGCTATCACATGTACCATACCTTCTTTTAAAATCTTTTCTGCATTCTTCCTACATACATCCCCATGTGTTCCTAAAAGACTTGTTCGATTGACTTGTATATAACAACCTAGTTCTATCCAAGACTGTACTCTGTCTAAATCAATCCCTTTAGGAAAGTAACGTTCCACATGTGCGATAATAGGTCGATATCCTCTGACTTTTAATTCATACAGATAATCTTCTGCATAATCGTTATGATCCATGTTTCGTCTAACATCAAACTCTACAAGTAAATATTTAGAATCAGCTAATGTGTTAAAAGCTTTAGAATCAATCATATCTAAATACTCATGGTTTAAAAATACCTCTGAACCACTATATATTTCGATATCATAAGTTTTTGCTAATTCTTTTAATTCATCAATACGATCATTGATGATATCGATATTGGATACATCGTGCGTTCCTGGCACAAAATGTGGTGTAGATATAATTGTTGTAATACCATCTTTTCTTGCCTGTTGTAATGCGATGATGGCATCCTCTTTTGAAGGCATTCCATCATCAATTTCCCATGCTAGATGATTATGTATATCTATAAACTCCATATCTTAATCCTCAAACCAAGGAATTTCTCCTAATACTGGTACACCTAAGAAGCTTTCTGCTTCTGCTTTTGTTTTCAAACGTTTATCAAATAGATATTGTAAGAACACATATCCACAAGACAATAATAATCCAGCCATAGAACCAACAGCTGTATTCATCTTTTTGCTTGGTGATACAGGTACATCATTGACTTTTGGTTGATCAGATATCGTCATATTCTTGATATCCAATTTTTCCTGCATTTCCTTAAAGAATATATCCACTGTTTTACTAACGATTGCCTGTGATTTTTTAGGATCATCTGTTGTTGCTTTTACATCTATAATTTCTGTTTCATTCACGTTTGTAATAGAAAGTGAATTTTTCACTTCTTCTACATTTTCAATATTCAATTCATCCGCAACTTTAGATAAGATCGTTTCACCTTGCATCAAAGAAACATAGTTATTCACCATCTTTGAATTTGAGTTTACCGCATTATAATCTGCATACCCTTGTTCGGTTACTTTTGGTATCAGATAGATTCTTGCGGAACTTGCATATTTCTTTGTCATAAAGAAATTGGTCACAAGAAATGCAATGACTGCACCTAATACTGTACAGATCACGATCATCTTGATATTCTTCTTCAAAAGCTTCATTAAAGCACTGATATCAATTTCTATTTCATCATTTGTTTTATTTATATCTTCCATACATTACTCCTAACTTGTAAAAAGGACACACTCCTCCCTTCCCCCACATAAAGTGTTGAACGGTTTAAGTATGTCCCTGTATATTCCATAATGTGCCCCTGGCAACTTTTACTTCTTTATTCAGTTCGTTTTATGATTTCTAGTGGTATCGTTACATTGATCTTCTTGTGTAACATCTCTGCCTCTAATACTGCTTTGCGTTTATGTCTGTCTATCTTACTGATATGACTTTCATAACCTTTCAATGGTCCTTCTGTTATGATCACATGGTCATTTTCTATAAATCCTACGGATTTCTTTAATGTATGTTTTTCATCCAACAGACCTTTTAGATATTGCTTTTCTTCTTCATATAATGCTGGTATTTCATCTTTATAATTTAATTCTTTTACGATGCCTTTTTTTCTTGTTTTGAGTTCTCTTAGTTTTGTTTGAAAGTCTTGATGTTTATCTTCACTTTCCACAAAGATATAACTTGGAAATAATGGTTTCTCTATGATACGGTCTACACTGTTCTTTCGTCTGATTAACTCTATCTTAGGATAGAAGGCATACCAGTTTTCTTCTTGATTCAAGAAGTCACACAGCTGTCGTTCCTTGCCACCCATAACAAACAATACATACCAGTTTGATTTAGACATAGTTTTATTTAGCCCCTTCTTTACGAATTACTGCACCTATTGTTTGAAATATGATTTTAATATCTAACCAAATAGAACAATGATCTACATAATATAATTCCATTGCGACTCTTTCTTCATAAGTCGTATTACTACGTCCATTTGCTTGCCAATAACCGGTTAATCCTGGTGTTACACTTAATAGTTTATCAACTTGATCTCCAAATTTTTCTAGTTCTTTTTGAACAACTGGTCTTGGTCCAACAACACTCATATTCCCTATAATAATATTTAATAATTGTGGCAACTCATCCAGACTTGTTTTTCTAAGAATTTTCCCTATTTTGGTTATTCTTGGATCATTTTCTAATTTGAAATTTTCTTCATACTCTTTTTTCTGTTCAGGAGTCAATTTTTTCAGTAATTCTTCAGCATTTGTTACCATTGTACGAAATTTATAAGTTGGCAATGGTTTTCCATTTTTTCCTACACGCATATGTTTAAAGAATACTGGCCCTTTTGAGTCTACCTTAATTGCTATCGCTATAATTAAAAATATTGGCGAAATTATAATAAATAGTGATAACGCACTTATGAAATCAAATATTCTTTTGATAAAAAAATAATCGTATCTACTTTTTATGTTCTCTTTTGTTTTAGTCATTTCCAAACAACCATCCTGTTCATATTGAACAGTTGAATCCTTCATTTTCTCCCTCCTCCTTAAATGCTACATGTAATTTGTCTTGAAATGTATAATTATTGAGATACATGAATTTTTATGATTTTATGTCTATAAATATGGGGAATTAGATAGAAAAAAGCACAAAAAAAGCCGATTTTCATCAGAAAACCGACTATATATTATCCTATACATTATGAAACATATAATTGTAGAGATACATCATATGACTCCCATGTAACGTTTATAATTCTACTACATTTATAGTCTTTTATCAATAAAAAAATTACATTTTTCTATTCATTTCTAGACCGATAAGATTTCCTTATAATGAAAGCGGTTAGATAATGAAGAGGCAAAGAAAAAAGCGCCAAAGCGCTTTTTGAGATATTATTCTTCTTCAAACTGAGAGTTATAAAGTTTCGTATAGAAACCATCTGCTTTCATCAATTCTTCATGATTTCCAGCTTCTACGATATCGCCATCCTTCATAACCAGAATCAAATCAGCATCACGAATGGTAGATAAACGGTGGGCAATCACAAAGCTTGTACGATTTTCCATCAGTTTTTCCATACCCTTCTGAATCAATACTTCTGTACGGGTATCAACGGAGGATGTTGCTTCATCCAGAATCAAAATCTTAGGATCTGCCAAGAATGCTCTGGCAATTGTTAATAACTGTTTTTGTCCCTGAGAGATATTACTGCTTTCTTCATTGATGACAGTATCATAGCCATGATCTAAGGTACGGATAAAGTGATCTACGTAAGCAGCATCAGCAGCTCTCATGACTTCTTCATCTGTGGCATCTAATCGACCATAACGAAGGTTTTCCATAATCGTTCCATTAAACAGCCATGCATCCTGAAGTACCATACCAAATAAGGCACGTAAGTCACTTCTTCGCATATCCGTTGTCTTAATGCCATCGATATAAATAGCACCGCTGTTTAGCTCATAGAAACGCATCAACAATTTGACAATGGTTGTTTTACCAGCACCAGTTGGTCCAACAATCGCAATCTTTTTACCTGGTTTGATATACATGGAGAAATCATTGATAATGATCTTATCATCTGTATAACCAAAGTGTACATTTTCAAATGTAACCTGTCCTTTGATTTGAGTATTGCCATTTTCATCAAATACTTCCACAGGGTTTTCTGTTTCAGGCAGCTGTTCTTCTTCCTCTAAGAACTCAAATACACGTTCTGCGGCTGCGGCAGTTGACTGCAACATATTCATAACCTGAGCAAGCTGTGAAATTGGCTGGTTAAAGCTTCTTACATACTGGATAAATGCCTGAATATCACCAATGGTAACAGAGCCTGCGGCTGCTAACCATCCACCTAACAAGCAGACACCAACATAACCAAGGTTTCCCACAAACTGTGTAATAGGCATCATCAATCCTGATAAGAACTGTGATTTCCATGCTGTTTCATATAAGTGATCATTGTGTTCATTGAATTCTTCAACAGAGCGTTCTTCTCCATTAAATGCTTTCATAACAATATGTCCACTATACATTTCTTCTACATGTCCATTGACATCACTTAAATACTGCTGCTGACGTTTGAAATATTTTTGTGAACGTTTTACAACCTGTGATACCATCAACAAGGATAATGGTACGATACACAAAGCCATTAATGTCATCTGCCAGCTGATGGTCAACATCATGATTGGATAACCAATGATAGAAACAACACTAGTAACAATTTGAGATAATGATTGACTCATAGACATCTGTAAGGTATCAACGTCATTTGTAATTCTTGACAATACATCACCATGAGAAGTAGAGTCAAAATATTTAAATGGCATACGATCGATTTTTTCAGAAATATCTTTACGTAGCTTATACGCCGTTTTCTGTGTAATCGTCGCCATCATGATACTCATGATATAACTTAGAATACCACTAATGATATACATACCAACCAGAATTAAAATGATTTTTAAGATATAATCAAAATCAATGGTACCTGTATTATACACAATACGCATAAATCCTTCAGCAAGTTCTGTTGTGGCTTTTCCTAAAATTTTAGGTCCTAAGATAGCTAAAATCTGACCAACTGCCGCAAACAATACCGCTAAAATAATCACTGGATAATATGGTTTCATGAAACGAATCAGTTTCTTCATCGTTCCGGAAAAGTCTTTAGCCTTTACAACTGGGCGGCCACCACCCATTGGTCCATGTCCTCGGCGGCCCATAGGACGTGTAGTAGTTTCTTTACTCATTTCCTAGTTCCTCCTTTGACAACTGACTATATGCAATTTCCTGATAAACTTCACAGCTTCTCATCAATTCATCGTGTGTACCAATACCTGCGACACGTCCCTTATCCAATACAACGATACGTTCGGCATGCATGATACTGGAAATACGCTGTGCAACAAGCAATACAGTTGCTTTTGTTTCTTTCGTTACTTGAGATAAAGCAGCACGCAGATTCGCATCTGTCTTAAAGTCTAAGGCACTAAAGGAATCATCAAAGATATAGATTTCTGGTTTCTTGACAAGTGCACGGGCAATGGATAGACGTTGTTTCTGTCCACCGGAAACATTGGTTCCTCCCTGTGCAATCGGTGAAGCATAGCCTTCTGGTTTACTTTCAATAAATTCAGTAGCCTGTGCTACATCACTGGCCATTTGCAAATCTTCTTGTGTTGCGTCCTGTTTTGCATATCGTAAGTTAGATTCGATATCACCTGAGAACAAGATACCTTTTTGTGGCACATATCCGATTTTATTACGTAATTCATGTTGTGTAACATCACGAATATCTACACCATCGATTAAGATTCTACCATTTGTAACATCAAAGAAACGTGGCACCAAATTGATAATCGTAGATTTACCACTACCGGTACTTCCGATAAAGGCCGTTGTTTCTCCTGGTTTTGCGGTAAAGCTGATATCATGGAGAACATCTTCTTCTGCACCCGGATATCTAAATGATACATTTTCAAAATCGATATATCCTTTTTGAGAATCATCAAAATGTTTAGGATTTTTTGGATCCTGAATCATATTCTTACAGCTTAATACATCATAAATACGATTTGCACTGACACTTGCACGTGGCAGCAT
This sequence comes from Absiella sp. AM29-15, assembly GCF_003434225.1. Taxonomy (NCBI): domain Bacteria; kingdom Bacillati; phylum Bacillota; class Erysipelotrichia; order Erysipelotrichales; family Erysipelotrichaceae; genus Amedibacterium; species Absiella sp. AM29-15. Next base: position 22,602 of record NZ_QVFL01000025.1, on the reverse strand, counting down.
GACAGCAATCATCGCAATCATTAAGAAGGCCATGATGATCTGCATACTATATTGGATAAATGCTAACATATCACCAATCTGAATATTGCCATCTGCAATCTGATGTCCACCAACCCATACGATCAATAAACTGGCACCATTCATGATAAACATCATGGCTGGCATCATAAAGGACATGGTACGGTTGATGAATAAGTTTGTTTTTAATACTTTTTGATTGACATCATCAAATTTCTTTTCTTCATATTTCTGTGTATTAAATGCACGAATAACCGGCATACCTTCCAAGAATTCTCTTGTGACACTGTTTGTCGCATCAATTAATTTCTGATTGATTTTGAATTTTGGCATTGCTAAACTCATCAATACACCAATCAAACTCAATAACAGAACTACACATAAAGCAATGATCCATGTCATACTTGCTTCTGTATTCATGACATGAATAATGGCACCGATTCCTATGATTGGCGCATAAGCTACCATTCTTAAGAACATGATGATGACCATCTGAATCTGCTGTACATCATTGGTTGTACGTGTGATTAATGATGAAGTAGAGAACTTATTGAATTCACTGCTAGAGAAACTTTCTACTTTCGCAAATACATCTTTACGTAATTTTCTTGCAAAACCTGCACCAATTCTGGAAGCAAATAAACCAACCAGAATAGCAGCAACTGCACTGCATAATGCGACCAATAACATCTTACCGCCAGCATATAAGATATAATTGCTTTGCATAGCATCTACATCCATACCGATTGCTTTATATTCAGCCTTTACCACACCGGATCCGGCAGCATTATAAGAAGTATCTCCCATCGCATTTAACTTTGTGCTAGTTTCATCTTCTAACTTTTGTAGTTCTTCTTTTGGCATCATCGGCAAGATCGTATAAATATCCACACCAGATTCCAACATCTGTTTCACCTGCTCTGGCATTTTTTCCATCATTTCACTTTTTGGATCTTTTACTGCCTCATCAATTCCATTGACTAACGTCATAGGAATGACCATGATTTTATTGATGTCTTGACGTGTATCTTCATCAATATCTTTTAACTGATATACATTTTCCTTTGCTAATGCTGGATAATCATCTTTCTCATCAGCACTCGCTTTATCACTTGTTAATAATGTATAATTTGATTCAAATAATTTCTGTTGTTTTTCATCCATAAAAATCTTCATTTTATTGTATTGACTTTCACGAATTACAGAAGGTACACCATCAATGATACCTCCCTTTTGAATCCCTGTATCAACGATATCTGACATTAAATCAGGTAACGCCAATTCACATTGTGCCTGTCCAAATAATAACGCCACAACAACAATCAATGACACGATAAATGGTTTTAAATACTTCACTAACTTTGTCATTTGCAGGCTCCTTTCTTTTTCGTTTCTTTTTTCTGCTTAGAAAACTCCACCGCTTTTTCCATGATACGAAGGAAATTTTCCGCATCCTCTTCGCCCAGTGCTTCAATGAATTCATAAAGTGATTCCGTCATGTGCTTTTCACAGCCCTTCATGACTTCCTTGGCCTGATCGCTCACTTTGATATACACACTTCTTCTATCATTTTCTAATACCACACGTTCTACCCAGCCTTTTTTCTCATAGCCTTTAATAAATTGAGAAACAGCTGCAGGGGTTACCTGAAGATAAGCGGAGATATCACTCATCTTTACCAGATCACCTTTGTTGATAGAAAGAATGGCATCTAACATCATGATATCTTTGTGTCGGATTCTTGGATGATCATCTAATCCTGCTGCATTTTCTTTACGAAATGCATAAAACAAATGTGTCAATCTTCGTACTACTTCCATTTCATCCATTGTATCACCTCACGAAATTAGTTAAGTTGCTTAACAATTAACTGCCTTAACTATTATATGCATTCTCGCCCATTAGTCAACAGTTATTTTTCACTTCACACAAATTTCACAAAAAATGTAATTACACAAGAGTATTCTTACTTGTATTCATACAAACATCAAAAAAAAGATACTCATATGAGCATCTTAGTCTTCTTGGGTACGAATCTGATCAATCATCAATAAAAACTTTCTGGCTTTCTCTACAAAATACATGCCATTGCCATGTGCAATCACATATTCAAACTGTGTTTTTGCTTCCCAGATATCTTCTTCCACAAAAGCGATCAGTCCTAGATAATAACGAAAATCTACTTTCTGAAACTCCATATTGGTTGTCTGCAATACCTGTTGATAGAAAGTTCTTGCTTTATCAAAGTCTTTATTCATCAGGTTCAGTTTGTTTTCAATACTTTGTAAATATTGTTGTTTGATCATAGCTAATGGTGAATTTACACCACGTACATTCAATTTTTCACATTCATCATAATGACGCTGTACTTCACTTGCATCACCTAACTGATAGTTTGCATACGCCATAATAGAATGATATGCCATCATAAGATTCACATTGTTGCGTTTTGTACATGTTAACACATCAATTGCTAAATGAGGATCATTCATATAAATCATGCATTGTGATAAATATTGTCCCAAAGGGAAATTCTTTTTCGCATGCATCCGTTTAGCTAACGCAAAGATAGCACTCGCACAGGCTTCTGGATTACATTGTTCATATAATAACGAAATAATCGGCTGTACATTTTCGTTTTTCTTTTTGATTACATAAAACAGTATAATAATATACACAAATAACACTGCCATCATGATACCATAACTATCTACATATAAGCTTAAAATCAAAGCCAATACACCAAGTGCATATAAACATGTGATAGAAATATTTGTGATAAATAAGCGTTTTGCTAATCCTTCATATTCATCTAAATAAGTATGATGTAAACGATAAACACGTTCAATTTCACTTACAGAGGTTACCTGATTCTTTTCAAATTGTTTGTGTTTGCCACGATTTGGTGTTGTTAAAATTCCATAAATACATACAATGATTGCCGGAATCAAACCAATTACACCAATTGCCATAGCGATATCTACGACTGGATTGATAAAAATCATTGCTAAGAACAGCACCAATGGATTAAAGCGCTGCATCAGATAATAGATCAATAAGAATGTATTGACCATTCCACCACCACACAGCATACTCATTATATAGATCATGGTATCACTTTTCATTGTCGCAATCATTTCCGCATCTGTAAAGCCCTGTTCACTCATTTGGGCCAATACATCAACAATCATTGTTTTTGATATATCATGAAATACAAACAAACCTACTACCATTCCTATTAAAACCGCGATTAAATGCCTTTTACATTGATATTTCCACATAAATTTACTACCTTCCTAACTACGTTACATACTATACCACAATCACGTTAAAAGAAAAAGGGGAAACCTTGTTTTCACTTGATTTCCCACATGTTTTACTCACTTTTCAATTCTCGCCCATTCATCATGCCTTTACAGAAATATAGAATAGCGAAGGATACGACAAAGTTCATTGCCAGATTTACGATTGTTACAATATTCATCATATTCAAGGTAAGTACGCCACTTGTTAAAACCATAGGCAAAATAACTAAAACACTTGGCACACTGCATAATAACACGATTAACATACGCAGCATATTTTCTACCATCGCATTACTGCGGGACTTTAAGATACGTAAACTTAAAACGGTTGCACTTATGAATACAAATGCATATCCACAAATCATAATCAGATATTGTAAGATGGAAAATACATCCATTTGATAGATTAAACCGGTTCCTGTAATACAGATGATCAAGATGATCCATAGTTTATAAAGGGTCGTAGATATCGTATACCATAGTTTTTTAAGTGGTGAATCCGGAATCAGATAGATTTGATAATTGTTCATATCACGCATAAAGTCACTATTTTGGATGGTAGAAAACAACCAGAATACAAGCATATAACAGAAGAAGAAAAAGCCCATATCCAAAATAATTGTAATTAACAGATAAACTGCCAGAATAACAATATCTGATATACGAATGAAATCATTGGTTTTTCGCATAATCAACAGATTTTTAGAATAGATAGCTTTCGCACCTTCTTTAAAATCCGCCTTAACTCCTTTGACTTTTTTATCATTCATACTATTACGTTTACCAGCTTTTATATCTTTATACATAGCAGTAAATTCTTCTGCATCAAGCATTGCCTGTTCCACAAAATCACCCTGATATCTTGTCATACAGATAAAGATAATGATACATGCGACAACAACAAGTGCAACACCCAAAATAAGCATGAGCATATCCCCGCTTACATAAGATACCAGTGCAAGTTTGGCCCATCCAAACATGGGGATGAAATAAAATAAATCACTTTGTAAGAATGCAAATCCTGCTTCTTTCATATGGAAATCATACTGAAATGCTTCTATCATAAATACTGCTAGGATTATAATTACAAACATTGCCACAATTAATCTTCCAACATTTTTCAGCTTTTCATTTTGCATCGCCAACAAATAGATATAATCTTTCATAACCACAAAGAAGAAGGTCACAAGCGATAATAATACAAATGTCAACAATAGGAAAGGAATAGTGAAGCCAACACCTCCACCAAAGAATACCAACATCAAAACAGAGATTGCCCCAAACATACATGAGGATAAGATAGAGCCACTCATTAGAAAGCTCATGATCTGGCTTCGTTTAAAAGGTCCAGTAAACATATAGAAAGAATCGTTTTCAAAGAATAATGCACTTCGTTTCTGCATCAGTACAGAGCCAACCATCAAGGCATTGAAACCTATCGCAATCATAATCGCCATTTGAATGTTTGCGATATTGACCATACTCATTGCCATATCCGGATGCAAGAGAATCATGACAAAACCACCAATATAAATCAACAACAACAAGGTCGTCAGAATCGCACTGCCTGGTTTGGAATAAACATTACGAATCTGTCCTTTTAATTTTAGTAAATATAATAACACAAGTGATTTCATACTATTCACCATCAGTACTTTCAAAGAACATCTCTTTCAAACTTTCCTCGCCTAATCCCTCACGTGATACATGACGAACGATTTTGCCTTTATTCATGATATAAGCAACATCCCATATATCATCAATGACATCTATGATATGGGTAGAAATCAGGATAGATACACCTTCTTCTTTTAATTTTGTGAATAAGTGAAGGGTTTCTTCAATACTGGCAGGATCTAAGCCAACCATTGGTTCATCCACCAATAATGCTTTAGGTGATATGATCAACGCCAACAACATACTGACTTTCTGTTTCATCCCTTTACTTAATTCTTTTACGATCTTCTTACGTTTTTCTTCTAAATGAAACATGCTGATATAATGATCCGCAAGTTCTTTATAATTTTTACAGCGATATGCTTTTCCAATAAATTCTACATGTTCATCAATCGTTAACAAGTCGTATAACACTGGTGCTTCAGGAATATATCCAAAGCTTTTCTTTGCTTCTAGGGTATCATTGTCATATCCACAGATTTTGATTTTCCCTTCATATTTCAATAGATTGGTAATACTTTTGATCGTCGTACTTTTTCCTGCCCCATTTGGTCCCAACAGAATGGTGATTTTACCATCCTCTGCACATAAATCAATATCATCAACTGCTTTAAAACTTCCATAACATTTTGTTAAATGAGATACTTCAATCATCTTTTCTTTCCTCTACTTTCTTTTCCATCCCGATAAATGCGATATGTTGTTAATGCATACATGCCACCAAATATCGTAAAACAAATACCGATAAGTCTACTTAGTTTACGAATCACGCTCCATGCATCTGGCATAATTTCTGATATCAAAATCAACAATGCTCCTACCACCAGGACTTTTACAGCCTGTGTAAAGGTGAGATAAAAAATCCATCGTTTATGTTGAAGTCTTAGATAAGAGCCTGCCAGTAAAACACCTCCCCCTCCCATGCATCCACCACCAATTCCTGCAAACACATTTGGTAACATCATTTTTATAGAGCCGATAAAAAGAATGATACCAATTAGGGTAATGATGAGAGAAACATAAAATACGGTTTTAAATTGTTCACTTCTTGTTTCTGAATTGCTGTGTAAAGCTACAGTTCCATTTTTTGCACAAAAGAAGTGAAGGGTATTATCTTTGCATGGAATCATTTCCCACCCGGCTTCTTCAAAGATTCGTAAATAATCCTCTTGTTCTTCTTTTTTCACTTTCTGCATATCATAACTGAATATCAAATCTTGTGGCTCCTCTTTATATAAGACGTAACATATTCCTTTGAATTCTTTGAAGATCCATCCATCAAGTGCATATTGATGCAGCATTTCCATATCTTCCTGATCAGCGAATGCCAAGCCACTACATATAATATATTTCTTATTCTTCATAGCCTGCCTCCCTTAATACTCTTGCGCCTTCTTCCACCATATGTTTTCTGCGTTTAAATTCACGTATTAAAACATTTCTTCCTTCTTCGCTGATTTGATAGACCTTTGTACGATCACTGTCAAGTGATGTTAACGTGATCCAATCTGCCTTGCTTAATTTTTTCAATAGTGTATACAGCGTACCTGGTCCCATACTTACTTCTCCATTTGTCAATTCTTCTATGAATTTCATAATGGCATATCCATGTCGTTCTTCTAATAAAGAAAGAAGAATATAATACATAGGATCTGTCAACTGTTCACTTTCCAGTGCGTTATTTTTTGACATGTTTTTTCCTCCAAACAAATATATCCATTCATGATGTATCCATTAATGATATATCTATTATGGATATAGTTTACAATAGATAATTTCGATTGTCAAGCATATAAAAAAAACAGGTGAAAATTTTCACCTGTCATTCTATGATGCCATCACATACACATGCGTGTTTACAACGTTTATCTTTTGCGGCTAGACCAATAAAGGTTGTGCCTTCTGGCACATCTGTAATCACAACTGCATTTGCGCCAATTTTAGCGTTATCACCAATATAGATATTACCCAGACATTTTGCGCCTGCACCAATCATCACATTGTTTCCAACTGTTGGATGACGTTTGGCATGCTGCTTGCCCGTTCCACCAAGTGTTACACCATGATATATCTGGCAATCATCACCGATTTCTGCTGTTTCTCCGATTACAACACCCATGCCATGATCAATCAACAATCCTCGTCCGATCTTTGCGCCTGGATGAATTTCAATGCCTGTCCAAAATCTTGCGATATTTGAATTCAGGCGGGCTAGAAAAAACATATGATGCCGATAAAGAAAATGAGAAACACGATGAAATGCCAGCGCCTTGATATGTGGATACAACAATATGACTTCCAGCTTGCTGTGGGCAGCGGGATCATTCGCCAAGGAACGATTCAGATTATGGTTAATATCTTTCAATACGCGAAACATATTAAAACTCCAATACGGACAAGTATTTCTCTCCGCCATCTGGTGCTATGGTAACAATTGTTTTATCTGGATAATATTTTGCAAGGCGTTTTGCCAGAGCAATATTGGCTCCTGAACTGATACCTACCAAAATACCTGTTGTTTTCGCAAATGCGACGGTTTCTGCCAAGGCATCTTCATCTGAAATCATCATGACATCATCACATACATGCTCATCAAAATTCTTTGGGATGAAATTTGCGCCAATCCCCTGAATCTTGTGTGGTCCGGCTTCATGTCCACTGATTAGTGCACTGCTTTTTGGTTCTCCGGCTACACAACGAATATTTGGATTGGTTTCCTTTAAACGACGTGAGATACCGCTGAATGTTCCTCCTGTTCCCACACATGCGACAAAGATATCAACATCAGGTACCTGTGCAAGAATTTCTTTTCCTGTTGTTTCATAATGAATCTGTGGATTATAGGGATTATCAAATTGTGATAATGCTACATAATTAGGATGTGCATCCATCAGCTCTTTCATTTTATAAATAGAACCCTGCATACCTAATGCCCCTTGTGTTAAAATCAGCTCTGCGCCATACGCTTTGATCATCTGACGACGTTCTTCAGACATTGTTTCCGGCATAAGAATGATGGTTGGTATATGATATACTGCACCAAGCATTGCTAAAGCAATTCCTGTATTGCCAGAAGTTGCCTCGATCAATACACTGTCTTCTTTGATTTCACCTGTTTCGATAGCATGTTGAAGCATTCCCATGACAGCGCGATCTTTGATACTTCCACCTGCATTGAATTTTTCAAGCTTCACATAAATATTTGTATCTTCCATATGATACACAGGTGTATTTCCAATAAGTTTTAAAGTTTCCATGTTTGTTTCCTCCTATTATTGTACGTGGTCTTTTTTGCATGATAAAAAAATGTGTCAGCGACAACATCGTCCACGTAAAAGGACAGTTTCACATTTAAAACCCGCTACTTTTATTTGATACACGTTTTTCATTTTCGCATCCATCCTTCCTACTCAATAATAGTATATGCATGGCAATTCTCTCCATGTGCTTTCTATTATGCCACAAAAAAAGAAAAAAGAAAACAATTATGCTTTCTTTTTTTCTGAAACAAAATGAAAGAAGTAATATTTCTACTCATTTTACTTATTTTTTCTTTTTTGTTGTCTTTTTCTTACGATCGATCTTCACAGCTTCAGGATCTGGGTCTTCAAAATAACGGCCAGGTTTTGATAAATCAAAATACAAACGACTGTCTTCACTCATACCAAAGTTCTTATTGCTGCCATCATCACTGATTTTATTTAAAGCCTCACAGAATAATGCATTATGTGCTTCTTCACGTTCTAATAAAAACATAATGGTTTCTCTTACATATTTATCTTCGATTTGATGATATAAATATTCGTACACAACTTTGGCACGCTGTTCACTGGCGATATCCGCCAATAAGTCCGCTGCTAAATCACCTGTAACTGTTACATAATCAGCAGTCCATGGATTTCCACTGGAATTGACCAAGGCTGGATTCAATCCAAATGTTACCATGGTTTCGATTTCACCAACACCGACTTTCTTATAGTCAACATCACCGCCATTTAACAGATTAATAGTTTCCGCAACCATTTCCATATGGCTTAATTCTTCTGTCCCAATATCCAAAAATAAATCTTTGAATACAGGATCGTTTGCACGAAAACTCTGAGAAAGGTATTGCATAGCTGCTTTGACTTCACCATTACAGCCACCTAACTGTTCCTGCATCAAAACAGCATACTGTGGATTGGGTTTTTCTACTTTTACTTCACGCATTAATTTTTTATCATGTTGAAACATCGTTATCACCTCATCCATAGTATGGGTAATGGAAAAAGGCTTTATGCATGAAACTTTATGATTTTTCTAACAATGTTTGATACCGGTATAATGCGCAATTTCTTCACTCGTTGTACACAGGTCTTCTTTACTTAATTTATGAACATCATCATAGCCACATACTCTGGCAAAAGATTTCAATTCTTCACATAATACATGCAGATAGTTTCCAAGGCGTTGTGCCCCTTTTTCTATATTGAAACGTTTACGCAATTCTTCATCCTGCGTCGCAATGCCCATAGGACATTTTCCATTTTGACAGATACGATACTGTTGACAACCAATTGCCATCATTGCAGCACTGGCAATCGCAATGGCGTCTGCTCCCATAGCAAGTGCTTTGATCATATCACCGCTGTTTCTAAAGCCACCTGTCATCACCAACTGCTGTTTCATATCATGTGCATCCATATAGGCTCTTGCACGGGCTAAAGCATACATCGTTGGTACAGTTGTATTATCTTTTAAATATTTTGGAGAAGCTCCTGTTGCACCGCCTCGACCATCAATCGTGATAAAATCAGGATTGGCATAGTGGATCCATTCCAGATCTTCTTCGATTCTTCCTGCCGCAATTTTGATACCGATTGGTCTGCCATCACTGCGTGTTCTCAACATTTCTACCATCGCCTTTAAATCATCTTTACTTTTAATTTCCTCAAAACGACTTGGTGATATCACATCTTCTCCTAGAGGTTTATTACGAATGACCGCAATTTCTTTTGTGACTTTTTCTCCAGGCAAATGTCCACCCATTCCAGGTTTACTGCCTTGTCCGATTTTTATTTCAATTGCATCCGCATTTTTTAGATTTTCATCTGTGACACTGTATTTATTAGGGACATATTCAAAGATAAAGCGATAGCTTGCCTGTTGTTCTTCTTTCAAAATACCGCCTTCACCACTACACTGGGCGGTTTTTGCCATTGCACTACCCATGGCAAGTGCTATTTTTGCTTCTTTTGATAATGCCCCAAAAGACATATGGGATACATATACTGGATGTTCTAATACCATTGGCTTTTGTGCAGAAGCTCCTATGATCGTCGTTGTGCTTACTTCTGCTTTATCTGGTAATGGTGGATGCGCTAGTTGTCCTCCCAGCAATAAAATATCTTTAAAATCAGGTACAGCTAAACGTGTACGCATTGCTTCGATTCGACTATGGGCACCAATTGCCATTTCATGAATCAACTGCATCTGTGTTTCCAATGGATCATCATGTCTTGCATATTGCATATCTACCTGTAAATCAGATACGTTTTCTTTTACCTCAGACTTTGCTTCCTCCTGTTGTTTAAAACAGGTTTTTGGCGCAGTACAAAGTGGACAGCACCAGTCATCTGCCAATGCACTCCATTTTGTTTGTTCATTTTCTTCATCGTATACATAACCACATATTTCACATACATATGTTGCCATAAAAGCCACCTCCTGCTTGTTAGCGCTATCATTACTGTTATGGTAACACATTTTACAAAGAAAAGATACAAAAAGACGGTTTCCCGCCTTTCTTATATCATGCCATCTTACTGGTTTTTCATCTATTTTGATATTTTTCAATTATGCAGCTATGTTTCTTTGTATCTTTATCATAGTTGATATCTACCAACAACAAATTATCTAAATACTTTTCTAAGCCAAAGAAATATTTCTTTTCTTTTATTTGTTTGATTGCAGTATCAGCATCTTTATCATACTTCAATTCAATAATCATCGCCGGCTTATCATATCGTGGAATAAATATGACATCCGCAAATCCTTTTCCACTTGGAAATTCTCTCACCATTATATAATCATTTCGGGCCATAATATAGGCTAAATAAATCGTATATGCCAACGCGTTCTCATCGTTGTATTGTAAAATACTTGTTTCTAAATGAGCCTTTTCTATATACTCTGCGACAAGATTAATATTACATGTATAAGTAGCCTCCAACAAATCTATAGAGTTTTTTAATGATTCACTTACTGATCCCCAATGACTTTCTTCTATTGAATTCACAAAAGAATCTACAACTTCATTGTTCGGTATATATACTTTTCGTGCTTCTTTATCATATCCTAAATAACCTAAGTGAACTAACAACGTAAATACATCATCTTTGGATTTAAATGTCGTCATATCATTTTGAAATTTACCTGGATTTACAGTTACTCGTTCTTTTGCCAATAATTTAATGATGTCATCCTTTAAACCATCAAAATTCATATCAATATATACTTTTAATGATTCATATGTTTCTGTAGATGTCCAATAATTTGAATATTCTTGATTTAATAATGAAGATACTACAGACTTTGGAGATAATATAGATATATCTTTCTTTAAGTGATATCCATCATACCAAGCTTTCATTTCTTCAAAATTCATTTGATATTTCTGACATAGTTTTTGTACTTCATCTTCAGTAAAACCCATAAATTTACCAAGAGATTGTGGATCTAGCATAGATATTTCATCAAACATATTTAAAGCACTATGTGTTCCATATTTTTTAATCGGCAAAATACCCGTCATATAGGCAAGCGATACATACTTCTGATCTCTTAACAAATCTCTTAAAAAATCAAGATATACTTCTTGAGCTTCCTTGTTTGCAGAATACTCCCTAAATATACAATCCCATTCATCTATAATAAAGATGAATTGTTGATTTTTAAACATATAAATATCATTAAGACAAAGCGCTAAATCAGATTCATCAAAAAACGAAATATCCGAATATACCATTTTTAGTTCTCTTAAAATTAGCCTTGTAAGTAAATCAATCATCTCATCTATATTTTTTCGTTTACTTAAAAATTTTTGAATATTTAAATTAATAACATTATATTGGTTTAAATTTTTTTCATACGATTTACTTTTTGAAATTTTCAAATCGTGAAAAAGCAAGTCAGATGAACACCCTTTTGAATAATATGCCACTAACATATTCGCATCTGTGGATTTTCCAAATCTTCTTGGTCTTGATACACATATAAAACGGTTTGCTTTATTTAATCTTGAATTTGTATATTCAATTAATAATGATTTATCTACATAAATATCTTCATTATAAGACATATAGAAGTTTTCGTTATCTGGATTCAAATAGATACCCATAAATCACACCTCGCTTTCTTTTCTTATTGTACCACATTATTCCACAAGCATAAGTCCTGTATTTTTTTGCTAAACAGCGATTAGTAGCCTGCTTCTTCTTCCATGATAATGACACGGATTCGATCATACATATCATGATCGATTTTTACGTAAAAGTTACAGATACGATCTTTACTTTCACAATCCTGACAGCTTCCTAGTTTTACACATGGAGTTTGGCGATGCAATCTGACACAATTGGCTGGTGCCGCTACTTCCTGAATACGTTTTTTGGCTTGTTTTTCATTTTTCACAAGCTTGTTACTGCCAACGATCACAATGACCTGATTAGGGCCATAAATCATTGCTGCTACACGATTTCCATGTCCATCCACATTAATCAATGCTCCATCCATAGTAACAGCATTGCTGCTGCAGATAAAGGTATCCGCATCAAAAGCCGCATGTGCTTCTTTCTCGCTTTCCTCTTTACTTAATGGTTCATTATGTGAAATATAGGCTACATCCCTGCTCTTCAAAAGCTGGGACAACCCAATTTCACTAATCGTCATACTGCCACCATCACTTACTTTTTCTTTATCTTTGATCATAGAAGAAGCCAGAGCACAGGCTTCTTGCTTGTCTTTTACAAGATAAGTCTTAATATGATGTGCCTCTAACGCTTTTTTTGCCTGTTCCATATGCAGACGTACGATTGTTTTTACATTTTCATCCATTTGTTACATCTCCTTATATTCTTTCCCTAATGCAATATAATGCTGTGCATTTTCTATGATATCCGCAATCTGTGCATCACTTACCTGTTTGATCACCTTGCAGGGACAGCCAACAGCAAGACTATTTTCTGGTATTACCTGGTTTTCTTTCACAAGTGCACCTGCTGCAATGATCGCATGTTTGCCTATTTTAGCGCCATTTAAAATAATTGCCCCCATGCCAATCAATACCTCATCATCGATCGTACAGCCATGTAATATCGCATTATGTCCAACAGTTACATTTTTTCCAATCATCAGTTGATGATCAGGGTCTGTATGTAAGGTACAATTATCCTGAATATTACTGCCTTCTTTGATATGGATATGATCCTTATCTCCTCGTATAACACTATGAAACCAGATGGACACATCCTTTTCCAATGTCACATCGCCAATGATTGTCGCATTTTCACTCAGATAACAGCTTTCATGGATATCTGGTGTATGTGTACGATATGTTTTTATCATAGAAATCACCTCGCTACAAGTATAACATAAAAAAGCCAGATTACTCTGACTTTTCTTCACTCTCTGGATGATCTTTTTTATATTCTGAATAAAGATTAGAGAAACTGCCACAACTAGAACAATCTGCGTGACACCCACTACATCCATTTGATTTTTTAGGTCTTGTCACATAGAAAATAATCACTAATAATGCCAGTATGACAAGTATAACTGCAATATCTACCAGATTCATCATAACACCTCTCTAACAGGATATGAACCATTGTTTATAATGTTCAAAAAAACAAAGAGCCAATCTGAAATACCAATAGAGCAACAATATATGCGACACCTGTTTGGAAAGCAACAGTGGCAAACGCCTGTTTTAATGAACCAAGTTCACGTTTTGTGGCCGCAAAGGCTGCCACACATGGCATATATAATACCGTAAAACATAAGAATGCGAAAGAAGAAAGTGGTGTAAAGATACTTTGTAAAGCTGCATTTAAGCCGGCATCACTTGTTGTATTGGTTAAAACTGATAAAGTAGATACCACACTTTCTTTTGCGGTGATTCCAGTCACAAGGGCTGTGCTTGCGCGCCAATCTTCAAAGCCAAGTGGCGCAAAGATATGAGAAATCCATGTACCGATACTTGCCAGAATACTCTGTGATGAATCAGACACAAAATCAAAGGCAAAGTTGAAGCTTTGTAAGAACCAGATGATGATGCTTGCGACAAAGATAATCGTGAAGGCTTTCCTTAAAAAATCCTTTGCTTTCTCCCACATATGCAATACCACACTTTTACCTGCGGGAATACGATATGCTGGCAATTCCATCACAAATGGAACACTTTCACCTTTAAATATCGTGCTCTTTAATAAGATAGCAGATAAAATCGCCACAATGATTCCAATGATATAGACACTAATCAAAATCAATGCGGTATGATGTGGAAAGAAGGCCGCTGTAATCATACCATAGATGGGAAGCTTGGCACTGCATGACATAAATGGTGTTACAATAATCGTCATTTTACGATCACGCTCACTGGATAAAGTGCGTGCAGACATAATGGCAGGCACACTACAGCCAAACCCGATCAGCATCGGCACAAAACTTTTCCCGCTTAATCCGATTTTTCTTAACATCTTGTCCATGACAAAGGCAACACGTGCCATATAGCCACTGTCCTCTAATAATGAAAGAAAGAAAAACAGCGTGACAATGACTGGTAAGAAAGATAATACACTGCCAACTCCGTTACAAATACCATCAATGATCAACGCACGTAGCCATTCAGATACATGAATAGATATCAATAAATTACTTAACGCATCTGTTGCCATTGCGATTAAATTTTCCATAAGTCCTTGTAAAGTTCCACCAATCGGTCCAAAGGTCAGATAGAATATACAAAGCATGATAATGATAAAAATAGGAATTCCTAAATATTTATGGGTCAGCCAGCGATCGATTTTTTCACTACGAATCTGGGCAGTAGAGTCATGATGCTTAATGACACAATCTTCTACCAGTTCTTCAATATAACTATATCGCATATCCGCAAGTGCTGCTTCCCGATCGGTACCCAATGCATCTTCCATACTTTTTACAATTTTTTCTATAATATCCAAATCATCCTGATGCAGATGAAGTGCCTGTTGCATCGGCGCATCTCCTTCTACTAATTTCGTAGCCGCAAAACGGGTTGGATACCCTGCACGGTTGGCATGATCCTCTATAATATGGGCGATGGAATGAATGGCACGGTGAACTTCACCTTTACAAAAATCCAGATGTACTGCCTGTTCATGATCTTTTATTTCTTTTTTCATGACACGAATCAACTCATCAATACCTTCATTCTTACTGGCACTGATGGGCACAACCGGTATAGATAAATGCTGGCTCAGCTTTTCTACATCAATGCTGTTGCCACTTTCAATGACTTCATCCATCATATTTAATGCGATTACCATTGGTGTATTTAATTCCATCAATTGAAGAGATAAATACAGATTACGTTCAATATTTGTCGCATCCACGATGTTCACAATCAGTGCTGGATGATCTTTTAATATAAAATCACGTGTCACAACTTCTTCGCTTGTATATGGTGATAAAGAATAAATGCCTGGAAGATCCACAAGACTTGCTTCTTTAAATTTCTTAATGGCTCCCATTTTCTTTTCTACTGTGACCCCGGGAAAGTTTCCAACATGTTGATTGCTGCCCGTCAATGCATTAAACAATGTTGTCTTTCCACAATTTTGATTACCTGCAAGTGCAATTACTACATCTTTCATTTACGCTTCCCTGCTTTCTACTTCGATTTTACTGGCATCGTCTAATCGGATGGTTAATACATATCCACGTAAACTTAATTCCATGGGATCCCCCATAGGAGCTACCTTATTCACAAAAACACTGGTCTTTGGTGTCAATCCCATATCCAATAATCTTCGACGCAGCGCCCCTTCTCCGCCAACTTTTATGATCATTCCACCATGCCCAGGCTTAATTTTATCTAATGTTGTCATCTTCTATCAACTTCCTTCTAAATGTTATCCTAAACTAATTTATTCATATATATCATACTCAAATTACATATAATGTCAATCTTTTCACAAAAATAAAACTCTTTTCCATTCAAGAAAAAGAGTTTATACATATTAAATACAACAACAAAGTGGTCCTCCACAGCCTCCACAGCACATCTGAAGCAGCAATAAATCACAACATAAATTACTGCCGCTGGCACCAAATGGTGACTGCATATTGCGATATTGTGTACGTGAATTTGACAATTGTGCATATAATTGACGATATTGCTGGTTAGATGGATCCATTTCACAGGCTTTCTGCGCTGCATCCAATGCCGCAATCTGATTGCCCATACCATAATTAGCGATTGCATAAAAATAATACCAGGAAGCATCACGTTCACTCATGGATTGTAAAATCTGATATGCCTGGGCATAAGCACCCATGTTCAAGTATGAAATTATGGTCTGATATTTCTGAGATGCAGAACCTCCATAAGAACCATATCCTCCACCATATCCATTGGTATTTTCCCAGAAATTAGAAGTATCTCCACGTTTTCTAGCCTCCATGATCTGATCATATGCATTCTGTATCTGTTTAAATTTTTCTTCTGCGCCTGGCTCTTTATTTACATCTGGATGATATTTTTTCGCCATTTGGCGATATGCTTTTTTTATTTCATCATCACTTGCATTTCTATCTACACCTAATATCTTATATGGATCCATCTTCTTCACCTAATCTTTTCTTTCTAATCATTTCATATTTTGTCCAGATACCGGAATATATAATATTTCTTAAAATATCCTGATATTCTAATATCGGTAATTTTTCATATTCGATTGCAGCTTCCGCAACCATCGTTTCTAATATCAGTTTGCTACGATCCTCAAAATAAGTTTCACCGAAATCTTTTTTCAAAGGATTATATTGATTATGCGCGATATCATCTTCAACATCATCATACGCATCCAAAAGATAAATAAATCTTCCCAAATAATCTCCCATACGATAAAGCCCATGCTGCCATTCATCATTTTGATAACTGAGAATTTCTCCCATGACTTTTCCAAACAGCGCAGACATACGATCAATATCCATCTCATTCTGTTGTTCTTTTTGTGTCAGCTCTTTCATCGTATCCTCAATAGCATCTAATTTTTCTGGATAACGTGCCTTAACTTGTCGATAAGCTTTTGCCAGCAGCTTTTCATATGCCAGGCGGGTAATTTTTTTGTCATCGTTCCAGTCATCTTCACACTTCATATATGTAAGAAGAATCGTCATATCCGCTGCATATTCAATACAGGGATTGCTTCTGATCATCCGTTTTGTGGTAGGATGAAATCCACATCGAAACACTTTCTTACGTTCATTTGGTTCATATAAAGCACTTAACAGTATTGCGACAAAAGTCATATCAAAGTTCAGTGTCGTCTGCGCAATCCTGCCATATCGCTCATGCAGACATTGGCATAATCCACAATAAAAAGACTGATATACATCCATGTCTTTGATTTTCATTTCCGGCTTATTGACAACAACGTATCCAAACATGACAAAAACCCCTTTCGCCATACACCTGTCATATAGTTTATACTTATCGAAAGAAAAATTCAAGTTTTACAAAACAAATAACATAAAAGCACACAATTTCTTCCTATCAATGGGAAATAGCTTACATCCGTATTCACAATAAAATCTGTTATGATGTATACATAAATATATAGGAAAGGATCAAGATAAAATGAAACGATTATTAAGTTGTCAGCCAAGTGAAGTGCTGAAGATGAATGGACAGGAGTTAAAAGCTGCCATCGCGGCAAGTGAAGGAAGAACAATTTTAACTGAAACAGTGAGCACGGTACAGCCAATGCTAGGTTCTATTTCCAACGCTGAACTAGCTGCTGCCTTTGGCTCTGATATGATATTGTTGAATGGATTTGATGTATTCCATCCAACCCTGTATGGTATCCCGGAAAGTGAAGATCCAATCATGACATTGCGTGAATTATCAGGAAGACCTATTGGTGTAAACCTGGAACCTGTGGATGTTGATGCTGAAATGATGGAAACTCGTATTGAAATCTGTAAAGGAAGAACGGCATGTAAAGAAACTTTTGAAATGGCTGAAAAGCTTGGATTTGGCTTTATCTGTTTGACAGGCAACCCTGGAACAGGTGTTACCAATGCCAAAATTGCAGAAGCAATCAAGGAAGCAAAACAATATTTCAGTGGATTGATTATCGCAGGCAAAATGCACGCTGCCGGTGTTGATGAACCAGTCATTGATTTAAACAGCATTGAAACATTTGTGAATGCAGGTGCTGATGTTATTTTAATGCCAGCCTGTGGTACAGTACCTGGTCTGCAGGAATCTATGATTCATGAAGCCTGTGAATGTATTCATGCACATGGGGCTCTAGCAATGACAGCTATTGGTACCTCTCAGGAAACCAGTGATCTTGCGACTATTCGTGAATTTGCATTATCTGGTAAACGTGCTGGTGTTGATATCCAGCATATTGGAGATGCTGGCTGGGGTGGGATTGCCTTGCCTGAAAATATCATGGAAATGTCCATTGTTTTGCGTGGTAAACGTCATACATATTTCAAAATGGCGCAATCTGCAAAACGCTAAGTATTTCATGATATTAGAAAGTGAATTTACACATTGACTTTTTATGCATGAATGCATATAATATAAGTGCACACAGTTTTCTGCATAGCGAAAGGGATGAAGCTGCTACTTCATCCCTTTCTTTTTGTAGGTGGTGTCTGAAATTTATGCCTGTCCACGAAATT
>NZ_QVFL01000025.1:0-3651 GCF_003434225.1 Absiella sp. AM29-15 | reverse complement strand
TGTAGGTGGTGTCTGAAATTTATGCCTGTCCACGAAATTCGTTCACCCTCCCTAACTTGTTGCTTAGTTTGTTACTTTTTTCGTTTTCTGCATTTTCCATTTATCTCCTACGCTTATCTATATACGTATAAAATATATAAAATTTAAAAATTATAAATTATTATTTACCGTTGACTTTTCGTGCATAAACACATATAATATAAGTGCACACAGTTTTCTGCATAGCGAAAGGGATATTCTGCATTTTTCATTTACCTCCTACACTTATCTATATACGTATAAAATTTACAAAATCCTAAATTTCAAGTGAAAAAACCTATATAAAATTTAAAAATTATAAATTATTACTTACTGTTGACTTTTCATGCATAAACACATATAATATAAGTGCACACAGTTTTCTGCATAGCGAAAGGGATGAAGCTGCTACTTCATCCCTTTCTTTTTGTAGGTGGTGCCTGAAATTTATGCCTGTCCACGAAATTCGTTCACCCTCCCTAACTTGTTGCTTAGTTTGTTACTTTTTTCGTTTTCTGCATTTGATTACAGTTTCATATAGTTTCGTGATCTCTTTGATGATATTGGGAAGTGTTTTGATCAAGGTCATGAGCACCTGACTTCCTATTACCATGAAAATCACTGCATAATATCCCACTAGTAATCTCCCATTCAGACACACAGATGTAATTCTGCATTTTTCATTTACCTCCTACACTTATCTATATACGTATAAAATTTATTAAATCCTAAATTTTAAGTGAAAAAACCTATATAAAATTTAAAAATTATAAATTATTACTTACCATTGACTTTTCATGCATAAATGCATACAATATAAGTGCACACAGTTTTCTGCATAGCGAAAGGGATGAAGCCGTTACTTCATCCCTTTCTTTTTAAAGCTATTTTGTTTTGTCTATATACTGAAAAAGGTATCCCAAATTATTTATGAGATACCTTCTTTATTATGCCTGTGTGATATTTACAATATATTCTCCATCAACTACATCAATGGCTACAATATCATCTTTTCCAGCATTGCCTTCAATCATCTTACGAGCAATCAATGTTTCGATGTTTCTTTGGATATAACGCTTCATTGGACGTGCTCCATAAACTGGATCTACACCCTGTGTAGCGATATTACGGTAAACAGCGTCACTAACCTGTAATTTAATATCTTTCTTCGCAAGTCTTGTTTGTAATTCATCCATGAATTTATGTGCAATCTTACCTAACATATCATCATTTAATGCATTAAATACAACGATTTCATCAATACGATTCACAAATTCCGGTTTAAAATACTTCTTAACTTCAGACAAATATTTTTCTTCCTTATTGTCCTCATCAAATGCGAACTGGCTTCCAAGATTGCTGGTCATAATCAACAGAGTATTTTTAAAGTCTACGGTAACACCTTTACTGTCTGTAATACGTCCATCATCTAGAATCTGAAGCAATACATTAAATACATCCGGGTGTGCTTTTTCGACTTCATCAAATAAAATGATAGAATAAGGATTACGACGAACTGCTTCTGTCAGCTGACCACCTTCATCATATCCTACATATCCTGGAGGAGCACCAATTAAACGTGACACACTGTGCTTCTCCATATATTCACTCATATCTATACGCACAATATGACTTTCACTGTCAAACAGCTGTTCAGCTAATGCTTTTGCGACCTCTGTCTTACCAACACCGGTTGGACCTAAGAATAAGAAACTTCCGATTGGTCTGTTTTCATCCTGAATCTGTGCTTTACTACGCAGGATTGCATCAGTTACTAATTCCAAAGCATTATCCTGACCGATAACACGTTTTTGTAAAGCTTCTTTCAGATGTAACAGCTTCTGACGTTCACTTTCTACTAGACGGCTTACTTCTACACCTGTCCATTTACTAACGATTTCCGCAATTAACTCTTCATTTACTGTTTCCTGAATTAAGGTATCATCACCTTTTTCTTTATCTGATTGTTCCTTAATCAGCTTCTCTAAATGTGGAATGGTATCATATTGCAGACGGGCAGCATCTTCATAACGGGCTTCATTTTGTGCCTGTTCTAAATCAAGTTTTGCTTTTTCCAGTTTAACTTTGGCATTCTTGCTTTCTTCCAGTTCTGCCTTTTCATCTTCCCATTTCGTATATAAGACATCTTTCTTTGCCTGTAGTTCTTCTAATTCCTGTTTAATATCATTTCTTCGTTCTACGGCTTTTTTGTCATCTTCCTGTTTCAATGCGGTTTCTTCAATCTGCAGCTGCATAATTTTACGCTGTAATTCATCTAATTCTTGTGGCATAGATTCCATTTCTACACGTAATGTTGCACATGCTTCATCAATTAAATCAATTGCTTTATCAGGAAGGAAACGATCCGTGATATAACGATTAGACATTGTTGCGGCAGCAATGATTGCTTCATCTAAAATTTTTACACCATGGTAAGATTCAAAACGATCTTTTAAGCCACGCAGAATACTAATCGTATCTTCTACTGTTGGTTCTTTTACCATAACACGTTGGAAACGACGCTCCAGTGCAGCATCCTTTTCAATATATTGACGATATTCATTGAAAGTGGTAGCCCCGATACAGCGTAATTCTCCACGTGCCAACATTGGCTTTAACAGATTGGCTGCATCCATACTGCCTTCTGTTTTACCAGCACCCACAAGATTATGCAATTCATCAATAAACAAAATGATATTGCCATCTGCATTTTTTACTTCTTCTAGTACGGCTTTTAATCGTTCTTCAAATTCACCACGATATTTAGCACCGGCAATCAATGCCCCCATATCCAATTCTATTAATTTCTTTTCTTTTAAGGAGCCTGGTACATCGCCTTTCATAATACGCCATGCGATTCCTTCTACAACAGCTGTTTTACCAACACCGGGTTCACCAATTAATACCGGGTTATTTTTTGTCTTACGGGATAAAATCTGAATGACACGACGGATTTCATCATCACGTCCGATAATCGGATCAATTTTGCCATTCTTAACATCTTCAACTAAATCTCGTCCATATTTACTTAATGCTTCGACATTGCTTTCAGCATTTGGAGTATCCATTTTCTTCCCTCCTCTGCGTTTTAATTCTTCATCCTTGCATACATCTTCCTTTAGATGAAATTCTTTTACCAGGCGTTTTGAAATATAAGATTTATTAAACATCAGGGCAATCCATACGCTGGCAACACTTAGATATGTTTCTGATACAGAATCACTCCATGCTTCTGCCTTTTGAAAAGATTGTGCTACCTCATTGGAGAATTGTGGATTCACATTGCTTGATTTCGCAACACGTCCCATTTCTTCATCAATGATAGATAACGCTCTTGTTTTATCTATATTCAATCGCTTAAAAAGTCCATCCAGGACCTCGTTTTCAAATATCGCCTTTAACATTTGAATCGTGTCGATGGTGGTATGCTGATAATTCTTACAGATTTCCACTGCCTGCATAATGACTTCCTGCAGTTTTTCACTCATTTTTTCAAAGTTCATAATATCAACTCCTTTTAGCACTCTTGATTATTGATTGCTAATTGTATTATAACACTTATTTTAGCACTGTCAAGATGTGAGTGCTAATATTTTTGTTATTTTTTTGCAAACCCTTTAAAATCAATGGTTT